>CAZTTW010000285.1:0-6266 GCA_964616265.1 uncultured Myxococcales bacterium
GCCAGCAGTATTCAAAACGCCCTCATGAATCTGTGTGTGAATGCGCTCGATGCCATGCCCGACCATGGCACCCTCACCCTGTCCAGCCGCAACCTCGGCCAAGGCTTCGTTGAAGTGGCGGTTCAGGACAACGGACACGGCATGTCGCCGGAGGTGTTGGCGCGCGCTCTCGAGCCGTTTTTTACGACCAAACCGATCGGCAAAGGCACCGGCCTTGGCCTTTCGCAAGTGTACGGCACGGTCAAGGCGCACGGAGGAACCCTGGACATCCAAAGTAAGCCTGGGGTTGGTACGCGGGTCTCGATGGCATTTCCGTCCGTGCAGGTGTTCGCCAATCTAAAGGATCGCACCGACCTTTGGTCTCTCGGCGCGGGTCGTCCGCTGAGCGTCCTGCTGGTCGACGACGAAGAACTGGTCCGTGGCACCGTCTTGAGCTTGCTCGATGTTCTCGGTCACCATGCCCAGGCCGCGAGCAGCGGCATCGAGGCACTTCGACGTCTGGATGCCGGCATGGAGGTCGATGTGGTCATGCTCGACATCAACATGCCCGGCATGGATGGCGTGGAAACGTTGAGCCGGCTGCGCGGCATGCGACCGGAGCTCAAGGTTCTGTTTGCGACCGGTCACGCCGACGAACGGATCCCTTCCATTCTCGACCGGTTTCCCGCCGTGCATATTCTCAAGAAGCCATTCGACATCGCCGAACTCGCGCATGCTCTGTCGGATTGGCCGTAGACCGTTCATCTTGGTGCTCCCATGAAAGACGACCAGCCGAAACCGAGCGTCCTAATCGTCGACGATTCCACGCCGAATCTGCGTCTCACCACGAGCATGCTGCTCGAGCAAGGGCTGGATGCCCGTCCTATGACGAGCGGCAAGCTCGCTTACGCGGTGGCCAAGGCGTCCCCACCGGATTTGATTTTGCTCGACATCGACATGCCCGGGATGGACGGCTTCGAGCTTTGCAAGGCGCTCAAGGCCGACGATGTATTGAAGGACATCCCCATCATCTTCATTAGCGGACAGTGGACCTCGTTCAACGTCGTCAAAGGCCTCGGGCTTGGCGGCGTGGACTTCGTCCCGAAACCATTTCATGCCGAGGAGATCACGGCGCGCATTCGCACCCATCTGCGCATCGTCTCGCTTCAACGCGAGCTTGCCGAGCAGAACCAGGAGCTCGAGCGGCAGGTCGCGGAGCGAACCCGCTCCCTGGCCAACGCCAATCGCCGGCTCGCCGAGCTGACGAAGGTCAAGGGCGACTTTCTCCACATGATTGCACACGAGCTGCGTACCCCGGCGAATGGCCTCTTTGGGTTCAGCGAGCTCCTGTGCGGGTTGTGCCCGCCGAGCGAACAAACCGACCACTACCGAACCCTCTACGAAAGCAGCAAACAGCGACTCCTCAACCTCATCAACGACGCCACGGTGATCGCGGACTTGACCCAGGGGCCCACGCCGGTGGGAAGTCCGGTGCCGCTCCTGTCGATCCTCGACGAGCTGAGGCGAAAGCTGCCACAGATTGCGCTTGTGACTCCTGGCGAGGAACGAATGGCCAAGGTTCTGGTTTACGAAGAGCGTGGTCTTCTTCTGCGCGCACTCCAAACCTTTGTGCTGCTCGCAGAGGCGTTTTCTACCAAGAAGGGTGCGGTAATCGTGACTCTCAGCGCTTCGCGTGGGTTTGTGACCTTGCAAGCTCGCCTGGACGATCTTCGCCTGCCTGCCGATGCGGTGCCGTCTTTCTTCGAGATCGAGAGTCTCGCGCGGTCCTCGTCCGCCGCCGAGCTATTGGGCCTTTCGCCGGTGGTCGCCCAGAGGGTCATCTATGGGCTGGGTGGCGATTTGCGGCTCTCGAGCAACGGCCCGAATACCGGCCACCTGGAGGCGATTTTGGCGACCGACTTAGGTGGCTACGTGCTGGAGCGGTCGGGCGAGCGGGCATCTCAAGCGGCTGCCCGATCAGCCGATAGAACTTGCGCAGATTGATCGGCGGTCATGGCTTCTCACGAGCATAGCGCGGCACAGCCGCTGGCCATCCTGGATGACAGTGTTGCCACGACTGCGTCCCATGACTTGACCTTGAGGCTGCTCGACCTATTGAACCAATCGTCCACTTCAGGGGAAGCCGAGGATGTCCGGCGCATCTTGATCGAGCTTCAATCGACGCTTGGTTTCTCCTCGGTCGCGATTCGACTTCGCGCCGATCCAGAAGGCGGTATGCGCGACTTTCAAGGCATGGGGAACGCCTTTGTGGGTATAGACCGCCGCCCCTGTGAGCCCGCCATTGAGGGTGGTGTCTGTCTGTGTGGTCGACTGATCCGCGGACAGTTGGATACTTCGTTGCCATGTTTTAGCGCCGGTGGAAGCTTTTGGAGCAACGACTATCCGCAAACTGTCCTGGAATTGTCCAGTCTGCAGAAGATACTGACCCGAGGCTCTTGCGTTCGCGAAGGCTTCCGTTCCATGGCGTCGATTCCCATCAAGCATGGGAACCAAACCCTTGGGCTGCTTCACTTGGCGGACTGCCGCCCAGGTCGCTTCGGGCCTTCGTTTCCCGCGTTTCTTGAGTCCATTGCAACGGTGGTGGGGATTTTGCTGTCGCGCCAGCGAGCGGCGCGCGAGTTGCGCGACGCCAAAGAAAGGGCGGAAGCCGCCAACCGCGCGAAGAGCGAATTTTTGGCCAACATGAGCCACGAGATCCGCACGCCCATGAACGCCATCCTCGGCTTCACGGACCTGGTCCTGGAAACCAAGCTGACCAGCGAGCAGCGTGACTACCTCGACATCGTGAAAGGCAGAGGCCAAGACCTCCTACACATCATTGATGACATCCTCGACCTCGCACGCATCGAAGCGGACCAGCTGCGGCTCATCGACGAGCCTTTCCGGGTTCACGAAGCCATCGCGAGCACCCTCGCCTCCGTCAGCCTGCGCGTCGGACAAAAGGGTCTTACGGTGCGCAGCTCGATCGCGGATGACGTGCCCGCCGAGCTCCGAGGCGATTCGCTGCGCTTGCGCCAGGTGCTGCTTAACTTGCTTTCGAACGCCATCAAATTTACGGCGGAAGGCGGCATCGACGTTTCCGTGCAGCGAGTACCACAGGTCACCGAGCCACAGTGTGCGTTGCGCTTTGCCATTTCCGACACGGGTATCGGCATACCGCAAGGCCGACAGCAAGCCATTTTCGAACCGTTCATCCAGGCCGATTCGTCGACGGTTCGCAACTACGGCGGCACGGGCCTAGGCCTTACCATTTGCCGCCGTCTCGTCGAAAAAATGGGCGGCGAGTTGTCGCTGACGAGTGAACCCGGTCAAGGCAGCACGTTCTTCTTCACGGCATTCTTTCGCAAGATGGCTCCTCACCTGTCGGTTGCCAAAGTGGCCGTACCCCAAATTCGCCACGACCAACGCCTGCGAATTTTGGTGGTCGAGGACGATCCCACGAGTCGTATGCTCGTCGCGGGCGTCTTGCGCCGGGATGGACACGACGTGGACGAAGCGTCCGAGGGCGAGCCCGCGCTGAGCTCGGCTCGGATCCACGACTACGACGCAATCCTAATGGATCTGCAGATGCCAGGCATGGATGGGCTTGCGGCGACGCAAGCCATTCGCGCTCTGGCAACGGATTCCGATGCTGCCATTCGCAGGCGCTCGCGGGTGCCGATTGTCGCGCTCACGGCACACGCCATGCGAGGCGATTCAGAGCGGTGTCTTGCAGCCGGCATGGACCGCTATTTGACGAAGCCTGTTCAAATGGATCGGTTGCGCGAGTGTCTCGCCGAAATCGTGCGAAGCGCAGGCAAGGAGAGCCGTGTCTCAAAGTAGGCTTGACGCTTCTCCCATCGGTCTCGGCGACGCGATTCAATGCACGACCATCTTCGACTATCTGCCGCTCGGAATCGTCATCAGCGGCAAGGCCGGGACGATCATCCGAGCAAACAAGACCGCTTGCGAGCAGTTGTGCCTCACGAGCGACCTTTTGATTCAGCGCCGGTTCATCGCGACCGACGGCAACGACTTGGATCCCGCCCAGCATCCGACGACCCTCTGCCTTCGCGAGAACCGCGTCTTCGCCGACTATCACCTTGGTGTTGTCGGCGAGAGTGGCCGCCCCCTTTGGTTGCGCGTAACGGCCGCGCCGGTACCAGACTTGGGCGTCGTTACGACCTACGTTGACGAGTCGGCCGAACGTCATACGGAAGAAGATCTTCGCCACCACATCGACCAACTGGACGCCTTTTTCGACACGAATCTGGACCTTCTGGCGATTCTAAACAGCCAGGGGCAAGCCATCAGGCTCAATCCAGCTTGGGGCACGCTGCTGGGCTACGACACGGACCAGTTAGAGGGAGCCCGTGTTCTCGATTTCGTCCATCCGAGCGACACGGAGGCGACTCTAGGCGCCCTGGCTCGACTGAGAACACGCAAGGAAGTCGTTGCCTTCGTCAGCCGCATGCGCCACAAAAAGGGCAGCTATCGATTTCTCGAGTGGCGGGCTACCGTGAGCGGTGATCTGATCTACGCCACGGCTCGCGATATTACCGACCAGCGGTTGGCAGAAGCGGCCCTGCGTGAAAGTGAAGCACGCCTCCGGGCCATTTTCGAACAAGCCGCGATAGGCGTCGCTGAGGTGGACGCCGAGAGTGGTCGCTACGTACAGGTCAATCAGCGCTTATGCGACATCCTTGGCTACACACAGTCCGAGCTGATGGCTCTTGGCATTCAAAGCCTGGCTCATCCGCAAGACGCAGCGGATGCTCTCACGGCGCTGCGCGGAGACTCAGCGACGAATCAATGGGATACGGCGACCGCAAAGCGTTGCGTGCACAAGGATGGACACACTGTCTGGATCAATCTGCACGTCAAACCACTCGGCGAGCTGGAATCGCCGATTCAACACTTGGTCGTGGTCATTGAGGACATATCGGAGCAGGTGCAAACCGAAGAGCTCCTCCGCGACAGCCTGGCCAATGTCATCGAAATGAATCAACGGCTCAATTTCCACATCACGCGGATGCCTTTGGGTTACATCGCGTGCGACACGGACAATCGGGTCAAGGTCTGGAATGCCTCGGCCGTGCGCATTTTCGGCTGGGGCGAAAACGAGGTGCTGGGTCGCGATGTCTTCGATCTGGTTGTGCCGACCGACCGGCAAGACGAGGCCAGGCAAGCGTGGGCCAGCGTCGTCCAGAACACCGACACCAAGGGTCCTATCGTTCTGGAGAACTGCACACGGGACGGCAAGACCGTAACCTGCGAATGGTTCGGTGCCCCGAGCGTCGATGCCGCGGGACGCACGCTCGGGTCGCTCTGGATGATCCACGACCTCACGGAACAATTGCAGGTACAGGAAAAGGTTCTGCGTTCGCAGCGCTTGGAAAGCCTGTGTAGCTTTGCCGGCGGCATTGCCCATGACATGACCAACGTCATCCGAACCATCATGGATGCGGCCGTTCCACAGCAAGGCTTGTCGAGCTTGAAGACGGCTGCGGGAAGCACGGACCAAATACTCCAATCTTGCGCACGAGCCCGCAGCCTCGTGCGCGGGCTCCTGGATTTGTCTCGTTGTGATCTGCTCGACAAGCAATCGGTCGATCTCAACGCCATTCTCGACGAACAAATTAAGCTGCTTGGACATTCGATTGAACCTAGCGTTCAGGTCGAGCGCGACTACCAAAGAAATCTTCCTACGGTGACCGGCGATGCCTTCGCCCTGGGCGGCGCTTTCATGCACGTGATCATGAATGCGCTCGAGGCCATGCCTGACGGGGGGACCCTCACCTTGCGCACGCGCGTGAACGAAAGCGCAGGCGAGGTCACCGTCGACATTCAGGACAGCGGTTGTGGCATGGCCAAAGAGGTGCTCGACCGCGCGATGGAGCCATTCTTCACGACGAGGCCGGCTGGCAAGGGACTGGGACTCGGCTTGCCCGCGGTGTACGGTGCCATCAAGGCCCATCGGGGAAGTCTCGACATCCACAGCGAACCGAGCCGCGGCACCCGCATGACAATCAACATTCCGCTGGTTCGAGACATGACAACGACTGGAAGGTTACCGGCCATCGCGGAAATCGTTCCGAGCGGCCTGCGCATTCTTCTTGTCGACGACGACAGTCTAGTTCAGACGGCGGTCTCCGCTCAGTTGCGCAAACTGGGACATGAGGTGGTCATCGCCAATCACGGACAGGAAGCGTTGGAGAAGCTGCAGGAGGGCGCGGAAATCGATCTCGTGCTCCTCGACCTCGATATGCCCGTTCTCTCGGGCCGTA
>CAZTTW010000286.1:0-6222 GCA_964616265.1 uncultured Myxococcales bacterium
AGCTCATGCGTGGCGACCTCGGCTTCGTCGCCCGCTACCTCAACAAGCCGGTCTCCTTCTTCATCACCCGCCACCTCCTCTGCCACCTGCCGTTTTCGCCCAACCACGTGACGTTGGGCGCGGCGCTGGTCGGTCTGTGCGGCGCAGCCCTCATCGCCAGCGGCCACTTTGCCTTCATGGTGTGGGGATTCTTCCTCGCGCACGTGCAGTCCATTCTCGACGGCTGCGATGGCGAGCTAGCCCGCGTGCGCTTCCAACAAAGCGCCATCGGTGAGTGGCTCGACACCTTGGTCGACGACGGACTCAACATTCTCATCTTTGCGGCGCTCGGCATCGGCGTCTACCGCAGCGGCGCCAGTCCGTGTTTTCTTGCCGGCGGCATCGTGGCCGCGGTCGCGCACGTGTTCTACGACGCCGTCGCGCTCACCGAGATCAAACGACAAGGTGAAGGTGGCGAGATCATCAAGGTCCGCTGGCGCCTCGCCGGCAAGGACGATATGAAAACGCGTCTTTCCCAGAGCAGCAAAATAACGCCCATGATCGCGATCTTCACCTTGGGCCGCCGCGACTTCTACGTGCTCGCATTCCTGGTCTACGCGCTCCTCGGCGCCAGCAAGCTCGCCATCGTCCACGCGTTGCTGATCGCCCTGCCCCTGGCCGTGATCGCGGCGGCACAAGTGATCTGGCGATTGCGCGGAAGCCCCGAGTAGGCAATCGCCTCCTCGCGGTCAGCCGCGGCCTTCCGTCTGTTGCTGGCGTTCGATGCTCTCGAAGAGTGCACGGAAGTTGCCGGCGCCGAAGCCTTGATCGCCCTTGCGTTGAATGAGCTCGAGGAAGAGCGGGCCGGCCTGCGGATCCTTGAACGTTCCGGCAGCGTCGCGCAGGAAGATCTGCAGCAAGTATTGGTTGGCGGCGTTGCCGTCGATGAGGATCTGCAGGCGTCTCAGATCATCGATGCTTTCGTCGATGCGACCGATGCCTTGGCGGTTGATGATTTCGGGCATCATGTCGTAGTACTCGTGGGGCGTAGGCATGAAATCCACGCCGCGCTCGCGCATGTTCCGCACGGCGCTGACGATATCGTCGACTGCCAGCGCCACGTGTTGCACCCCTGATCCACGGTGATCTTCGAAGAAGACGTAAATCTGTGACGACTTGAAGAAAGGTGCTGCGGGCTCGTTGTTGGCGAATTTGATGCCCGAGACGGGATCCCACATCACGGTGGACTTGAGACCGGAGCCACCAAAGTTTCCCTTCTTGATGTTCTGTGTGTGGAACTCCACATCCCAATAGCGTTCCAGGCCCAACACATCCTCCATCCACGCGATGGCAGGCTTGAGTGTCAGAAAGTTCGTCGTGATGTGATCGACTTCGCCGATGCCGAAGCGATTGCTCCCTCCCCGCGGCGGATCCAGTCGTTCCAAGTCGGGCATGATCGGTGTTCGGCCCGAGTGCTGGACGAAACGAAAGATGGTGTCGCCAAAGGCCGTCGCGATGTCGAACCACACGACCGTGCCGCCCTCGACGTTCCGTCGCTCTAGGCCCGTCATCGGCGTGGCGCCGCGTTCGTTCAGCAAGGCGAACGTCCGCTCGGCATCCTTCACGTCGAAGACGATGCGGCCGACACCCTCGGGATGACGCTCGAGCCAGCGAAAGCTTTCGCCCTTCGAACCGAGCGGCTCCATGAACACAAAGCGCGCACCGCCCGCTTGCACGACACTCGCGCGCGCCCGATGCTCCATTTCGAAGTCCCGCGTGCTGACCGCAATCTCGGCAAAGTCGAGCTTGCCAACATAGTGGTCGCGGATGCGCTCCAGATCTCGCACAAAGACGTGTAGTGACGCTACCCGTTCGATACCCAGCGGTTCCTTCGTTGTGCTCATGCTTCATCCGTCGGCTGAAGAAACCCTTCAGTTTGTATGCCAACGGATGAACCACGGTTCGCACCTTGGCGCGCCTACGAAAAGAGCCGCCCGGAGGGGCGGCTCGGCCACGGAGGTGAAGCGGCTGTTACGGAATAACGGTCTGTCCTGGGCCCGCCTCAGGCGGAACGTTGATGATGAAGCACCACTTCAGGTCCGGCTGCGACCATGAGAAGATGTTGTACCAGAACTGCGGGATGCTGTAGGTCAGCTTGGCCGTGTGCGGCTCCCTCAGAGCGTCCGTGTGGCTGCCGTCGTCGCCACCCGTGCACTGGACATTCGAGTCCCATTGCGAAGTTTGGACTCCCCACTGACTCGTGTACGTCACCCACTCGTCGGCCCACGCGACGACGCGCCCCTTGCCAACGACCTTGCCGACACCGATTTTCGTCCCCGACGAGTCCTTTGCGAAAACCTGGCAGTCGGATCCAGAACAATTGATGGAGCGGCCGTGGAACACACCGACCTTCTTGAGATCGTGCGTGAGTTGGTCGTTGTCGGCGTAATCGCTTTGCCACCCGTCGAAGGGAATCGAGCTGTCGGTGCAATAGCACATGTTATCAGGGCAAGTTCCGAAGATGTCGTCGGCATTGTAGGAGATTCCGCTCCACTTGTTGGAACCGCCGAGCAACTGATTG
This sequence comes from uncultured Myxococcales bacterium, assembly GCA_964616265.1. Classification (GTDB taxonomy): domain Bacteria; phylum Myxococcota_A; class Polyangia; order Fen-1088; family Fen-1088; genus Fen-1118. The sequence continues at coordinate 2,561 of CAZTTW010000286.1, forward strand.
AGCGGCTGGACCTCATTCGAATTGGCACTGTAGCCGCTCATCGTGATGAGAGACCCACCGTCCTGTACCCACTTGGCCAGCGCATCCGTCTCACTTTGGCTGATGGTCCAAATGCTTCCGGCGTTGATGTCGTCCTCGAGCGCCTGAAGAACCAGAACGTTGTAACCCTTGAGAAAGTCGGCCGTGATCGTGGTGTGCTTTCTGAGCATCGTCATCGTCGACGTGGCCCCGGTCGCGCTCTGGGTGTACTTGTTCATGTAATCCTGGAACGCGTTGGTATTATCATTGCCATTGCCAGCACCGGTGCCGCCCGGCTGCCCCAGCGAGAGGATCGCCATGCAAATCGGCGTGCCGGCGTCGTCGTAGCCGAACGGCTCCACGTCGGGCATCAGGTCAGCCTTGCGAGTATCCGGGGGCGTGAAGCTCGCGTCGGTGTCGACGAAGAAGCCGCTCGACCCGCTCGACCCACCGCCGGGCGAAATGCCGCCGCCGCCCTGGTTCCCTCCGGTTGAATCGGACACCCCAACTTTGGCCCCCGCGCAGCCAAGGCCTTGAGAAGCTGCCGCAATGCCGATGACTACGAAGAACGATGAAAACGTTTTCACGACTACTTAACAACCTCGCTCGATTGGGGGGGAAGGTGACGAATAAGAATAGCACGACCGCAGGCACATTTTGCGCGCGCGGACGTGATACGCGGCACCCCGTGCGGCTAAGCCCCTCGGATCGTCGCGGTCGAACGCGGAACCTTCCCCAGCGTTCGAAGGTGGACTATCTTGAACGTTCGCCATGTCAACGACTCGCATCAAAGCCAGCAGCCAACTCGCCAACGTCCGCTACGAAATCCGTGGACCGCTGGCCCGTCGGGCTGCAGAGCTGGAAAAGGCGGGCCACGAAATCATCAAGCTGAACATCGGAAATCCCGGTGCCTTCGGCTTCCGCGCGCCTGAAACCATGCGCCAGGCAATGATTGAAAACCTGCGCGAATCCGATGCCTATTGCCATCAGAAGGGCATTTTTCCGGCGCGGGAAGCTGTGGTCATGCAGCAGCAGAGCCGTGGCGTCATGGACACCACGGCGGACGATGTGTTCATGGGGAACGGCGTCAGCGAGCTCATCCTTTTCTCGCTTCGCGCACTCTTGAACGACGGCGACGAGGTCTTGGTGCCAAGCCCGGACTATCCACTATGGACCGCGGCAACGCATCTCAACGATGGCAAGGCCGTTCACTACCCCTGCCGCAAAGAGCTCAACTGGCTGCCCGATCTCGACGCGCTGGCCAAGCTCATCACGCCGCGCACGCGCGCCATGGTCATCATTTCACCCAACAACCCGACGGGCGCCGTGTACCCGCGCGAAGTTCTGCAGGCGATGGTGGACCTTGCCGAGAAGCACGAGCTGGTCGTGTTCTCCGACGAAATCTACGACCAAATCACCTACGAGGGCGCCGAGTACACGCCACTCGCAACGTTAGTGAAGCACACCTTGTGCGGAACGTTCTCGGGTCTTTCGAAGGTCTACCGGTCGTGCGGTTTTCGGGTCGGCTGGCTCAGCTTCTCGGGCGAGAAAGACCACGCCCGCGACTACCTGCTCGGCCTCGATACCATCGCCTCGCTGCGCCTGTGCTCGAACGTGGTCGGCCAGTGGGCAGTGCAGACCGCGCTCGGCGGCTACCAATCGATCTACGATCTCACGAAACCTGGCGGTCGTCTTTTCCAAACCCGCGCCACCGTTCTCGACGGCGTGAAGCGCAGCAAGTACCTGCATGTCCTGCCGCCGCGTGGAGCGATCTACGCTTTTCCCGGCGTCGACCTCGGTAAGCTGCCGAGCTTCGACGACGAGAAATTCGCGTACGAGCTGCTCGAACGCAAGCACGTGCTCATCGCGCCCGGCTCCAGCTTCAACGTGCCCTACCGAAACCACTTCCGCATTACCCTGCTTCCCGACGAGAAGACCATGGCGGACGTGTTCGGTCGCATCGAAGAAATGCTCGACGAGTACGCCAAAGCAGCCGCCTGACCGCGCCCCAGCATGACCAAAGCAACGCTGCCAACGCCTTGGGATACCCCGGCCGAGTCGATTCTCGACCTCATCGGCAACACGCCCATGGTGCGCATCCGCCGGCTGTGCCCGAACCCCAAGGTCACGCTGCTGGCCAAGCTGGAAGGCTTCGGTCCCACGGGTAGCATCAAGGACCGCATCGCGCTCAAGATGATCGAGCAGGCCGAGCACGAAGGCACCCTCACCCACGCCAAGACCATTCTCGAGCCGACGAGCGGCAACACCGGCATCGGCATCGCCATGATCGGCGCGGTCAAAGGCTACGACGTCGAAATCGTCATGAGCGAAGCGGTGTCGATCGAGCGGCGCAAAATGATCGCAGCCTTTGGTGCAAAGGTAACGCTGACGGCGGCCAAGCTGGGCACCGACGGCGCGATTTTCCGGGCGCGCGAGATGGTCCGGGATCTTCCCGACAAGTACTTCATGCCCGACCAGTTTTCCAACCACTACAACAAGCTGGCGCACTACCTCGGCACCGCGCAGGAAATCTTGCGCCAGACCGGCGGACAACTGGACTACTTCGTTTCGTCCCTCGGTACGAGCGGCACGCTCATGGGCGTTGGTCTTGCGCTCAAGGAAAAGTTGCCGGCCGTGAAGATCGTCAGCGCCCACCCCGTGCGCGGCCACTACATCCAGGGCCTCAAGAACCTCGAAGAGGCGATTGTTCCCGCCATCTACGACGCCGCCAAGATCGACCGCCACATCATGATCGAGACCGAGGACGCCTTCGATGTGGCCCGACGAATCGCCCGCGATGAAGGCATCTTCGCCGGCATGAGCAGCGGCGCCGCCCTGGTGGCCGCGCGCCAGGTGGCAACTGAAATCGATTCGGGAACCATCGTGACGATCTTTCCCGACCGCGGCGAAAAGTACCTCAGCACCGAGCTCTTCCGCGTCTAGGCCCCCTTGTGACGGCCGTCTCGGCCTGCAACCGCGCGAAGCGGATCTGGATTTCACCCTCTCGGCTTTCCATGAAATCGGAGGTATTCTTCGACGAGAACCTAAATCTCGAGGAGACCGCTTATGACAAATGGGACTGGGGGAAGAGCTTTCCTTATCGGATTGGCCTTTGCCGGAGTCGCCGCTGGCTGTTTCGATAGCTCGGGGCTCAGCCAGGGAGGCAGGGGCGATGCGAGCAGTACCGGCGACACCGCCGTTGTTGGTCCCAACAAAGGCGGAGCGTCCGGCTCGGGTGGCAAAGCCGGCAGCGGCGGCATTCTCGGCAGCGACGCGGCGGTCGGCGGTGGCGGCATCATCGCAAGCGGCGGTGGCGGCATCATCGCAAGCGGCGGACGCACCGGCGCGGGCGGCAGCGGTGGCGCTACTTCGCCCGACGGCGGAGGCGGCAAGACCTGCGGAAGCGCCGGGCCTGTGTGCACGAGCGGCTTCTTCTGCGATCTCGCTTCGAACTGCGGAAAGATCACCAATGCTATCGGCGTCTGCGTCGCCACCGGACCCAGCGTCGGCTGCCCAGCCTCGTACGTGCCGGTTTGCGGGTGCGACAATAAGACTTACTCCAACGATTGTGTGCGCCAGGCGGCGGCGGTTTTCAAGGCCGCGGACGGCGCCTGTCCGACCGGCGTGGGGGGCAACGGCGGCAG
>CAZTTW010000287.1:0-2951 GCA_964616265.1 uncultured Myxococcales bacterium
GCCGTGCTTGCCAAGCAGGCGCATGAGGGCGATGTTGGTAGCTACCATGGCCGGCTGGCAGATGGTGGTGTCCTTGAGCGCCTCTTCGGCGTCTTCCATGGCCTTGGCGTCGCTCTTGTCCTTGTAGACGTAGCTGGTGAGCGGACGACCGAGAATCGGCTCCATGGTGCGATCCGCTTCCGCGAAGGTTTCGCGCACGATGGGATCCGGCACGTCGGCCAGCATGTTCACGTACTGCGAGCCTTGACCGGGAAAGAGGAACGCGACCTTGCCGGCGGGACCGCGACCGAAGTGGATGCCCCGGGTCTGCAAGACGCGCCACTTGCGCGGGTCGTTCTTGTCGAGCGCTTCGATGGCCGTCTCGCACTTCTTGACGAGGTCGGCGGCGTCGTCGAAGGCGACCGTCAGACGCGCTTGCGCACCCAGAAAAGCTGCTCCGGGCGGCACGGCGTCTGGCACCTTGCCAGCCTTCGCGTCGGCCAGCGCGCGCACCGCTTGCTCGCGCAAAGAGCCGGGGTCGATGCCACCGAGGGCGAGCATATGGCCGAGCATGGCTGGGCGGTCGTCCCGCGCGCTCGCGACCGAGCCCACGGAGGTGGACACCGTGACAGCCGCCGGGACCTGAATCGTCGCCGATCGCTTGGTCAGCATGCCCGGAACGTATTCCTCGACGACGACGTGGAAGTTGGTGCCGCCGAAGCCGAAGGCCGAGACGCCGCACCGACGAGGCGCGAACGACGGGCGCTCCCAGGGCCGGGCCTTGGTGTTGACCTCGAAAGGAATCTTATCGAAGGGAATGGCCGGGCTAATCACGTCGCAGTTGATCGACGGCGGCAGAATCTTGTGGTGGCAAGCCAACACGGCCTTGAGCAGACCCGCGGCGCCGGCGGCACTCTTGAGGTGACCGACTTGCGACTTGACCGAGCCGAGCGCGATCTTGTGTTTGATGGGCGTGCCTTCGAGCAGCACGCTCGCCGCGCTCTCCATTTCGGACACATCGCCCACCTTGGTCGACGTGCCGTGGCCCTCGAGCAAGGTCATGGTCGCCGGGTCGAGGCCCGCGCGCTTCCACGCCCGCTGAATGGCCAAGCGCTGGCCGATGGGATTGGGCGCCGTGATGCCCTTGCCCTTGCCGTCGCTGGCGCCGCCCACGCCGCGGATGACGGCGTAGATTTTGTCGCCCGCCTTCTCCGCGTCTTCCAGGCGCTTGCAAATGAACATGGCGCCGCCCTCGCCCATGACGAAGCCGTTGGCCCCCGCCGAGTACGGCCGCGAGCCGTCGGGCGACAGAGCGCCGATCTTGCTGAACTTGACGAAGGTCGTGGCGCCCATGTTGCGGTCCATGCCGCCGGTCAGCGCGACGTCGTAGTGGCGATCCGCCAGACTATCGAGCGCCGACTGCACGCCCGCCAAGGCGGACGCGCAAGCAGCGTCGGTGGTGAAATTCGGGCCGCGCAGGTTGTAAACGGCGGCCACACGCCCGGCGACGATGTTGGTGAGCTCGCCCGGCATGGTGTCTTCGGTGGTGTCGGGCAGCCGGCGCGCGATCTCGGCTTGGAACTCCGCCAGCACCATCTGCTGCGCGCTTGGCGGCAGGGCCTTGAACGCCGCCGTCTCACACAAAGCGCGGGAGTACTCGGGAAACGACAAGCGCAGCACCGTCTCATAGTGGCGCTCGCCACCCATGGCATTGCCCAAAATCACCGCCGTCGACTCGCTGTCGAATCGGTTTGGGTAGCCGGCGTCGCGCAGGGCTTCGCCCGCACACAGCAGAGCCCATTTCTGCCCGTCGTCCATGGCCGCAGCCACCCGCGGGGGAATCTTCAGCTTGGTCGACTCGAAGGTAATGCCGCGCACCCAGCCACCGATTTTCGAGTAGGTCTTGCCCGGCGCCTTGGGATCGGGATCCCAGTAGTCCGAGGCCAACCAGCGATCGGGAGTTACATCGGTGATCGAGTTCCGGCCCGCGAGCACGTTCTGCCAGAAGCTTTGCGCGTCGGGAGCATCGGGCAAAATCGCGCCCACGCCCACGATCGCAATAGCCCGCTCGGCCGGATCTCGTGTCGAACTACTCATCTGCTCATTTCCTCCAGAACTGCTTACTTCCGCGGTCGTCGTGTCTCGGTCGATGGGTGCGCTTACTGCGGCCGTGCCGCGTCCTGCTCGACGATGGCCTTGGCGACCACGTCCAGATCGGCCATAAGCCCCTTGGCTGCCGCATGAATCGCCGGCACCTGCAAGGCGCGCTCGAAGTCGGCCATGGCGGCGTCTTCGACGGCGTCCATGCCGCGCACCAAGCGAACCGCACCGGCCACGATGTCGAGCGCTGCCTCGCGCGCGCAAATGCGCGACATCGTCCCCACGGCCTTCGGCGCAAAGAACGGCTCGTACTTGGCGGCACCACGACCGGCGGCGTAGCGAGCGAAGTTGGCGGCGATTTCCGCGCGGGTCATGAGCTCGCCCAGTTGGAAAAGGACGTGCTGGTGGCGCGTGAGGCGTCCCACGCGGCAGCGCTCGGTGGTTTCGAGCACCGCGCGCACGGCCAGGGCTGCTACGTCGGCGCCCACCTGCGGATCTTCCCGATGCAGACTTTCCAGCGACTCGGCCATCGTGCGGTAGAAACCGCCGCGCTCTTGCAAGTGCGAGCGCCAGCGGTCGCGCGAAACCGTCCACTGCATGATTTCGCTGGTGCCTTCGTAGATGGTGGTGATGCGCACGTCGCGCCGGACTTTCTCCACCTCGTATTCCTTGGTGTAGCCGTAGCCGCCTAGTGCTTGCACGGCGGCGTCGGCGGAAGCGTTGCCTTCTTCGGTAGCGAAGAGCTTGGCGATGGCGCCTTCGGTCTGCAGATCGTTCTCGCCGGCATCGAGCCTACGAGCGACCTCTTCGATGTACGCGCGGGCCGCTTCCAGCTTGACCACGTGGGGGACAATCAGCTTGTCCATGTAGCC
>CAZTTW010000287.1:3051-6189 GCA_964616265.1 uncultured Myxococcales bacterium
CGCGGGCCGCTTCCAGCTTGACCACGTGGGGGACAATCAGCTTGTCCATGTAGCCCTGCTTCTCGGACAGCGTGGTCCCCGCCTGCACGCGCTCGCGCGAGTAGCGAATAGCCTTGAGCATGGCCTGAACGCCGCCGCCCAACCCGAACGCGGCCACCATCAGGCGCGTGAAGCCGAACACCGATTGCGCGTGAATCAGGCCCTTGCCCTCGACGCCGCCAAGCAGGTAGTCCTTCGGCACGAAGACGTCTTCAAACGTGACCGGCGACGTATTCGACGAACGAATGCCGTGCTTGTTCTCGTGCTTGCCGGGAATGAGCCCGGGCGTCCCCTTCTCGACCAGGAAGAAGGTCGGACCGTCGGGCGTGGCCGCCAGCACCGAGTAAAGCTGAGCGTAACCGCCGTTCGAAATGAACTGCTTGGTGCCGTTGATCTTGTAGCCCTTGAGCTCGCCGTTCTCGATGACCCGGTCGGCCTTGGTGCGAATCGCGGAAAGCTCGCTCCCGGCCAAAGGCTCGGTGACGGCGTAGGCGACAATCAGGCCTTCATCGCCGATGCGACGAAGCCAGTGATTGCGCTGCTCTTCCGTCGAGCCCACGACGATGGGATCGGTGCCGAGAAAAATGGCCAAGAATGCGGTGGCCACGCCGAGATCCAGGCGCGCCATATCTTCGGAAACGCGGTACACGTCGTAGGCCGAGCCTCCGAGTCCTCCCAGCTCTTCCGGAATAAACAGCAAGTGCAGCCCAATCTCGGGACCCAGGAGCTCTTGGATGAGAGCCAGCGGAAACTCGTCCTTCTCGTCGAGGTCGAGGCGTACTTTTGCGGGCAGCTTTTGCTTTCCGAACGACCCGATGGTGTCGAGAAGCATCTGAAGTGATTCTTTGTCGAGTCCTGCGTTCTTCATTGGGTGGTTCTCTCCTGCACGGATGCCGTAGGTCGAGTGGGCATCGCCCCCGGTCCTTGGGGGCGGACGATGCTGGCATAAGCTGGCCTAAAATCAAAACAGGGATCGGCGCATTTCGTCGATCCCTGGTCTACGACGCAACTACTTGGAACTGATCAATCAAGCCGTGACGCGCTTTCAGGAAGGCCCTGACACGACGGAGTGAGTCTGCCGCAATGCCAAGTACCTTTCGTGTCCGCACTACTCGAGCTTCCAACGCGGATCGGAGTTCTGCTTCTCCTTTTCCTTCTTGGCCTCTTCGGCGGCCCGCTCCTTGTTCCGCTGGGCCTGCGCCTTCTTTGCGTCGGCTTGGGCCTTCTTATCCTTTTCTTTGATCTTCTTGAGAGCATCGGCGGCGGCCTTTTCCTCGTCGTGCTGCCGCTTGGCCGTACACTCCGGCGGCTCGCAGTCATTTTCGCAGTCGCACTTGAGCTTGGCCTTGCTCACCTTGATGCAGTGGCACTTGTCTTCCTTGTCACGGTAGCAACCGCAAGCATTGTTTGCGGTGGCTGCCTCGGGCGGCTCGGCTTCCACGTTCGAAGCCTTACCTTTAGCGTGCGAGGGAAGAGCAAGAAAGGTCACCAGGCCGAACACTGAAATGGCAGACAGCAGCAATCGCATGGCGTTCTCCTTTGCAGGCCCAATACCACGGGTGCGCTTGACCTTGCAATGCCCTGGGTGCCTAGGTGCCACTTGCGCCAAGACGCGGCGAGCCCCATGATTCGGGCCCGAGGGAAGACACCCATGACCCAGAGTTTGATGGCGCGTGACCGCGCAGAGGCGAAGAAGAAAGGAATCGTTGCGCTCTCCGCGTGGATCGGCGCCGGAGTCTTATTCGTTTACCACTGGCCGATCCTCGGACTCCTCACGGTGGGCGGCGCCATGACGCTTACGTACCGCTGGTTCATGTTCCGCGCGAAACGCGGCATGCGATTCTAAGCTGCTCTAATTCCTACGGCTGCAAGAACAGCGACGGGCCGGTGGGTGCCTGCGCGGGCTGGTTGGTTTGCTCCTGGCGAACGACGCGGTGGAAGGAGAGCGGCAAGTCGACCTGCACGCCCTTGCCGTCGAAGGCGGGGAAGCGAATGTTCTGCACGACCTCGCGCACGCAATGCTCGGCGTCGGGCGGCGCACCCGAGACCCGGACCAAGCTCGGCTTGCCGCTGGGATCCGCTTCGAACGAAACCGCGACCATGGGGTCCTGGGTCATCGAGGCGAAACAGTTTGCCAGAGCGCCCATGGCGCCTTGGACGGAACGGTTGAGGGTGTCGCGGGTAATGCCATTGGGATCGCCGTTGAGCGATGGCGTTGGGACCGCGGGCTTGCCCGAGCTTGCCGAGGGAGCAGCGAGCGCCGTCGGGGACGGGTCATCGGGGATGATCGACGGGGCGATGGGCGTGCCCGACTCGGCACGATAGGCGACGGCCCTGGGCAAAGGACGCGGCGCCGGCGCCGAGACCTGTTGCAGCGGGGCCAACGGCGGCAGGTAGCTTTGCCGTTTGCATGCGGTCGCGCCAAGCACGCCCACCAAGGCAATGACAGCCATTGTCGACCAGGAATATGACGCATCCATGGGCATCCCGTCTGATCCTCGGCAGAGCCCTATTCTAGCTTGACCGCCAAGGCGTGTGGACTGCTTTGCTTGCTCGGCGCGGATATCGCCCAAAGCCCAGGGTTTCCATGTCCAAATGTTCGCATTCAAGTGTACTCTAGCGGCGACCATGCGAATCGGAATTGACCTCGGTGGCACCAAGATCGAAGGCATCGCCATCGACGAAGCAGGTGTCGAGCGACTTAGGTTGCGCGTCCCGACACCCAAGGGGGAATACGCGGCCATCATCGAGGCTCTCAGCGGGCTGGTCGGCGACATCGAGAAAACGGTGGGCGTACGCGGTACCGTGGGTGTCGGTATCCCCGGCGCCGTTTCACCCGCCACGGGTTTGGTGAAAAACGCCAATACCGTCGAGCTCATCGGCCATCCGCTCGACAAGGATCTCAGCCAAGCGCTCGAGCGCGAAGTCCGCGTCGCCAACGACGCCAATTGCTTCGCGTTGTCCGAGGCCACCGACGGTGCCGGGGCAGGTGGCAGCGTCGTTTTCGGCGTGATTCTCGGCACTGGCGTGGGTGGCGGCATCGTGGTCGACGGACGCATCCTGGTCGGGAACGTGTACAGCGAGCAATTCCAATACGCG
>CAZTTW010000288.1:0-6172 GCA_964616265.1 uncultured Myxococcales bacterium
CTGCTCGGCTCGACCATCATCGGCAAGAGCATGCCCAATGTCGGCACGATGGAGAAAGGCGGCGTCAGCTTCGCCAACTACTTCGTGACGGATTCGTTGTGCTGCCCATCGCGCTCTTCGATCTTCACCGGCAAGCTGCCGCACGACACGGGCGTGTTCACAAATACCGGCTCGGACGGTGGGTTCGCGACCTTCGTCAAGAAGGGCAATACCCTCGAGACCTTTGCCGTGGCCCTGCAGTCGGTCGGCTACAAGACCGCGATGATGGGCAAATACCTCAACGGCTACGAGCCAACCAAGGACCAGCCGCCGCAGGGCTGGACGGAGTGGGACGTCGCCGGCAACGGTTATCCCGAGTTCAATTACGATCTCAACGAAAACGGCAAGGTCGTGCACTACGGCAAGGATGACGCCTCGTATCTGACCGATGTCGTCTCCAAGCTCGGCCAGGATTTTATCCGGAAGTCGGCGAGCGGTCCGTTCTTCCTCGAGATCGCGACCTTTGCGCCACACGCGCCCTATATCCCCGCGCCGCGCAACGCCAACGATTTTGCCTCGCTCGCCTATAGCCAGGCGGCGCCATGGGCGGCGCGTCCCGACGCGACCGCACCGGAGTGGCTCAAGGAGATCAAGCCGCTGACCAAAGCAAACATCGCGAAGATCGATAAGGATTTCCGGATGCGCATCGAGGCCGACGAGGCCGTCGACAAGATGATCGGGGACATCCGCGCCGAACTGACTTCGCTCGGTATCGACAAGAATACCTACATCGTGTTCAGCGGCGACAACGGCTACCACATGGGCGAATACTCCCTTATGCCCGGCAAGATGACGCCGTTCGATACCGACATTCGCGTGCCACTGGTGATTGTGGGCCCGGGTGTGGCAAGCGGCACTTCGGTTTCGGCGATCACGGAAAACATCGACCTCTGCCCGACCTTCACGGAACTCGGCGGCGCCTCGGCTACGTCGGGGCTGAAGCCTGACGGCCACAGCCTCGTCTCGTTGCTGGCGGGTGCGCCACCGCCGGCTGGCGCCTGGCGGCAAGAAGCCATCGTCGAGCATCACCACCCACCGCAGGATCCGAACGATCCGGACGTGCAGGAAGGGCCCGCAGGCAATCCACCAAGCTATGAAGCGCTCCGCACGGCTGACAGCCTCTACGTCGAGTATGGGGCGCCGCAGAACGATGTCGGCTACTACGACACCAAGGCCGATCCGCTTGAGCTCAAGAACATCGCGCCAACGCTCCCGAAGGCCAAGCTCGACCAGTTGCACAAGGTGCTGCAGGCCAACACGGCGTGTGTCGGCGCCACTGCGTGCTGGGCGGCCGAAAGTATGACGCCCTAGAGGCCGACGGGCGCCTCCACAGGACCGAAGTCTGGCAGTGACGGGGAAGGGATGCCGGGCTTGCGCTGTGACGCGCTTGTTGAGACTTCAGGGCAGATCCCCTTCCGCCGGTGGCCACCTGCAGCCTGGACCGTTGCAGTTGCCTCGGCGCTCTGTCGGGATGTGCTTGGCCGGGACGGCTGATTGTTCTCCGCCCCGGCGATCACGAGCGATCACTGGATGTTCGCAGGCGCGACGCACTCGATCTTGTATTTGAGGCAAGGCCCGAAGAGTTGGCCAGGCTGCGCGGGACCCCAGGCCACGCACACCTTCTCGAGGGTGTCCGGCTGGAGGCAGAACAGATTGTGGTTGATGCCCGGATTGAAGACCGGGCCGATCTGGAAGGCGGCCATGGACGGTGCGGCAGAGAGGGTGACGAGGGCAACGCCCAGGCTGGCAATGAGGATCTTGGACATTTCGTTCTCCGTGGTTTTGCGCTGGTGTTCAGCGTCACCAACCTAGAACGAGGCTCTTGAACGCGATGAGAACTGAGGGTTCAGCTAGCACTCATCTACGTGAACTCTTGGCAATGTTGACGCGATTGGTCCTTTGCGGCTGCGAACCGCCCGCCGGACAATTGATCTCGGTCGCGAAGCCTGCGAGGCTGCGGACACTGGTCGGCGGCGCCCCGCTGGGCCCCTTCTCTTGAGGAGCGCGTTGGCGTGGTCGATCGTCGCACATTTCTGCAGGGAGCCGGCGCGCTCGTGGCGCCAATGCTTTGGTCGGTTGGAGCGTCTGCCGACGACGCACCGAACCCACCCCCGGACCTCGTTCCCGCGCCGCCGCGAGGCCTCCAAGGCAACAGCAACTATTTCATCAGCAGCGCCGGCAACCCCATTCGGGGCCTCGTCGTGACGATTGAGGTGACCGAGGACATCATTGCCCCCAATGGCATGGGGCTGCAGCTCAATGCCTACTCCCCGAGCGGCTCCAATTCGAACTGGCAGCAATACACCACCGCCTTTGGCGGCAAGAAAGTGCCGACCTTCGAGATGATCAGCGGGGTCGAGAACTGGCCGACCAAGGATTACGCGCAGACCCTGCTCACCAAGGACGGCGTGCCGCTCGGCAACAACATCTTCAACTACCATGGCCCCGCTTTCGGAAAGTTCGCGACGCCGCGGGACCGCATGCCGGCTGGCACCAAGCTCAGATTCGAATTGCTCTACGACGACAAGGACCCGCGGGCGCTGCTGGTGGGCGCGACCTACACCCTTCAGGGCAGGGGCGGCACGGTGATGAGCAGTGGGCCGGAACGGATCAGCTCGTTCAAATTCGCCAAGACGAAAAAGGCGGTAACGAACGACGCGCTGGCGCCGATCGTGACGCTGCAGATGAACCTCGTGGGCATGACCAATGGCGAGTATGCGTTCATCCAGTCGGGTGCCGGAACGATCACCTACGAGGCGGCCGATCCTCTCTCTGCACTCGTGGAGGCTCCAGCCGACACCGAATCTCCCGGGACCACCACCCTCGAGCACTCAAACATCGTCTATGGCCAGCTGGACTCCCAGCCCAATCGAAAGTTGGTGCAGACGTTCCGCGCCTCAATGACACCCCGCTACACGCCGGGCGGCATGTTCGCCGTCACGCGCCGTTTTGGCGCCGACGCAACACTGTTCTTTGCAATCTCGATTGAGGGTCGCCCAGCGGCGTTCGTCGCAGAAAAGGATGGGCCCTGGACCGAGACCGCAGGCTACGGGCCGACCGACCTAGCGTTTCCGCGAGGCGGCGTTGCGGCTTGCGCGAGCGCCGGCGACGACAAGAAAACCGCGCTCTTCGTTCACGACCAAACCGGGACGATGCAGGTGATCTGGCTCGACGACACGGGCGCGCCCACGGGTCCCGAGACGTTCGGGCCAAAGAACCTGACGGGACAAGGCTCGCCGCTCGCGGCGTCAAAGCGGTTCGGCGGCAATTCCAGTGAGGTCTTCGTCGTGGATTCGAACGGCCAGCTCACTGTGTTCTCGCAGCGCGGTAAGGGCGCATGGAGCGAGGCCCGCAGCATCGGTGCCACACGTGTATTCGATCACAAGGAAACGGAACTCACGGTCACGCGCGGTGTCAAAGCCGGCGGCACAGATCTCTTCGCGGTCAACGCTGGCGGCGATCTGCTGGTTTTCCACGCCGAGGGCGCGGGCGATTGGACGGGACCAGACAAGATCGGCGATGCCGGGTTTGCCCGCCCCGGTGCCAACGTAGCGGTCGTCTCGCGCGGGGATGACAAGGGCTCGGAGGGCTTCCTCTTCGGCAAGGGTGGACAATTGCATCGCTTTTCGAATGACGGCTCCGGCCCGTGGAGCGCCCTCATGCCTGTGGGTGCCAAAGGTGCCGCGGTATCAGGCGCGCCGCTAGCTGCGTCACGCGACATCGAGCCGGGTCAGACGCACCTGTTCTACGTGGACACGAACGGCGGGCTGAACTTTGTCGCCATCGGTGACGACGGAACGGCGGCGACACCAGTGACCATCGGCCCATCAGGACTTGCGCCAACTGACAGCCGAGCCGCCAAGGGTGTCCACGTCGCCGTCTCGCAACGCTTCGACGCGCCCGGGCAGACCGACGTGTTCTTCATTGGCGCGGATGGGCGCCCGATGGTTGCATCCAAGCGGGGTGGTAGCGACTGGGTCGGGCCCGCAGTAATGGGGAGTCTGTAGACACTGGCAGACCGCCCGCACCAAATTGATCTAGATCAAACGGCGTTGATTGACGGGGAACGACCGAACCGGAAGGGCGCCGGCCCTCGACGACCTCGCTCTTGGAAGCCCCATCGGTTGAGCCTAGGCGAGTTGGGGCCAGCGGCCAAAGGGCGCGCCACGGCGTTGTTTGCTTTTGGAGCGGACCTGCTACGTTCGGGCTGGGCGAGGGGCTCCGGCCACTCTCGCTTCCGCAAGTGTTCGAATGACATAGTCAGTGCCCCGGCCGCTACCGGGGCACTTTCGCGCTGCGAGGTCAGTGTTGCGCCCGTGAAGCCGGTCTTGCCACGATCGAGCTAACCGACCTCCGCCAAAGGGTGACCACTTTGGTCACAACAACGCCGGCGCTAAAATCAAATGCCCACACCCTGTTGATCGGTGAACTAGCCGTGGGTGTGACCCGTGGCAAGGGCAACGGCCATGCGGGGCTCAATCTGAGCGCAAATGTCACGAGCCTTCGGTGAACGTCCTCGGACAAGAGTGAGCGCCGTTATCCGTGACCCCGGGTCGCGTTCCTCCAGGTCGTTTCAAGCGCGCGTATTCCGCCGCCTCTAGGCCGCCCGGTTGCTAGCGGGCTCTACCCGCGCGGCTTAGTTCGCAATAAATAACGAAGATCAAGAGTGAACGACAGTTAATATAGGTGACCAAAAAGAAATGTAGATGACCGCTTTCTGAACGTCTTACCAGATATCTAGTCAGCTTCTCAGCAGTATATTGCAAAGTGTGGTCGATTTGACCAGTAAACAACAGGAGAATACAAGATGTCGTTCAAGATTATTCTGATCACCGCCATGCTGGCGTTGCTCGCTGTGACGGGAACCCAGTCGTTCGCTGCTGGCGGTGCCTCGAAGCCCGGCGTGGATCCCTGCAAGCGCGGTATCGTCTACGTGTGCCAGTAGCGTGTAGCATTCAGAGATTCGATTGCCGGCGCGCCAACACGCGCCGGCGTTGACTGCCGGTAATTGCTTCGCGCCTTCCACCATTTGCGCGGATATGGGCAGGCACCCACTCGACGGCGAGCCTTGGCCTGAGCACTTCGAGCAGTGCTCATCAGCCAGCCGTGACGACCGTGAACGATGCTTGCAAGGTTTCGCGCGATGAGGTGCCGACGAAGACGTCGATGGTCGTCGCGTCCTGGACCCAATCGCGTGTAGCGGCGCTCCAATAACGCATATGGTTGGGCGTCAGTGTGAATGTGACCGTTCGCGTTTCGCCCGCGCCCAGTGTGATGCGTTCAAACCCCTTCAATGCGCGAACCGGCCGAGCTGACGTGCCATGCCGCTGATGGATGTAGAGCTGGGCGACCTCGTCGGCGGTGGTCCCGCCGGCATTCGTCACCTCGATGCTCACGTCGAGCGGCTCGCCAACACGGATCTGCTCGGCCGAGAGGCGCAAATTGGCATAGGTAAAGCGAGCATAGCTGAGCCCGAAGCCAAACGGGTAAAGCGGGTCGTTCGGCTCGTTCCAGTAGCGGGTTTCGATGTCGTCCGGCCTGAACGAGCGCAGGTGAGCGTAAGGCAGCGGGATCTGCCCGATATTGCGCGGCCAATTGTAAGGCAGCTTGCCGCCAGGGACGACCTTGCCGAACAGCAGGTTGGCGATCGCCTCGCCCGTGCGCGTGCCCGGATACCAGATCATCATAGCTGCATCAGGCTGCGCTCCCTTGAGGTCGAGGGGGCGGCCGGTCATGATCAGCAGCACGGTCGGCGTGCCGGTCGCGATGACGGCCTCGAGCAGCTCCTGCTGGCGACCGGGCAGGTCGAGGGACGAGCGGGACGCATGCTCGCCGATCATGATCTGCGCCTCGCCGAGCACCAGCACGGCCACTTCGGCCTCCTTCGCCAGGCGGACGGCGCGGGCGATCTCCGCATCGTCGTCAACCTCGATGCGAGGCGTGGCCGGCATGAACGGATTTTCGAAAATCGAGGCATGCAGACGCTTGGGAACGCTGACGCCCACCGAATGATCTACCCGCGTGGCATTGCCGACGGCTTTCCGAATGCCCGCAAGGATGGTGACGGTCTCGGCATCGTCCTGGCGGAAAATCCACGGACGCCCGAAAGCGGCCTGACCGATCATGACGCCGT
>CAZTTW010000289.1:0-6169 GCA_964616265.1 uncultured Myxococcales bacterium
CATAGTCACTGTAGGTTCTATGTTTGATCTAAACCGCGTCACCACGAGCAGGGTCAGTCCGACCAAGCGCCCGATCCCCATCGCTGGGCCGGGCGTCCCCTCTTAGTTGCACTCCTGCATTCCACCGGGCATCGGGCCAACGCTCACCGTTGTACAAACATGCCCGGAGCTGTTCAACGTGCAGGGGCTCACCGACGTTGCGAACCGCTGACCGCATGCCGCGACAGTGTAAGTTTGGCAAGAATCGCTGCAGCCAGCGCAGCCAGTCTGCGTACAAGAGCTGCCATCCGTGCCGAGGACGCAAGTGGAGGGCCCACACGATGCAGGCCCATTCGACTTCGGCGTCTCGCTGCCATCGCAGTTGTAGTCGAAGTTGCCGCAGGCATTGGCCGTGCTGAACGTTGCGGTTTGGCCCGGATGCGCGTTGGCGTCCGAGTCGCAACAGTCGCCGCTGTTGGTAGAGTAGCCAGTCGGCCTGCTGCAAGCAGAGATCGCGCCGGTGGCGGTGCCATAGCCGTCGCCATCGCCGTCAGGATAGTAGGTCATGGCGCTCGCGCTGCAAGGACCGAGGCTGCCGCCGACACAACTTGCGGTGCCACCGCAGGTTCCACACGAGACTGCGGTCGCGGCATCGTTGTTCGACCAGCTGGTGGTCGACTTGCTTGGTGTGCAGATCTGGCAAGAGTTGCTCGGGTTGCTCGTGCCGCTGGCAATGAACGCGGCCGCGATCCAGCACCCATCGCGACAGCTGCCAGCGGTGCAAATCTTCACGCCGCCGCAGGTCTGTCCGTCTGAAAGCTTCGACCACACGGTTGGAGCGGCCACTTGGCAGCTCTGGCAGGCATTGCTGGGATCCGTCGAGCCCGATGCGTAGAACGTTCCACTGATGAAGCATCCATTCGTGCAGGTGCCCGAGTGACAGTATTGTCCAGCGCCCGCTCCGCAGGGCAAGCCTTCGCCCTGGCTAGACCACGCTATTGCCGACACGGATGGGTCGCAGAACTGGCAAATGTTGGTCGGATTGGCCCTGCCGCTCGCATAGGTCGAGCCGCCAATCGCGCAGGAGGTTGCAACGCTGTCAATGGCCGTGTCGGGCAAGAACGGCACGTCGGTGGCATCGCCGGAAGGCAGAACTTCTCGCATATCGGGGGAGGACAGGGCTGCGTCGCTGGCCCCATCGATCGCCGCATCAGCGCCCTCCATGAAGACATCTGGCGATGTCGCCAGATCGAGGGGCTGGCTGTCGTAGGCGATCTCGAGAGCGGAATCGAGGCCAACCGGTCCCTGCTCATCGATGGGCGAGCCCTCGCCAGGCAGATCGAAGCCGCCACCGTCGGTCGGCGTGCCTGCTCCATCCAGGTTGAGCACGGAACCATCCTTGGGCGCAGTGCCGTCGCGCCAGCAAACATTGTCGATGCACGCGTAGTTTTGCGGACAGCGAGGGTCCTTCAAGGCGCACGGAAAGCCATTCTCGTTCGAAGAAGAACATCCGATAAGCCAGGAAGCTGTGATGACGACGAGGCTGCAGGAAAAGAAATACCGAATTGTCGTACTACCTAGGATCATTCGCGGAGGGTAGCACGCAGGTAGTCGCTTCAAGCGCTATTTTACTTGGGACTTGCTGGAATTGGAGCTTCTGGCTCGAATCGGAGACCCCGGCCCCATGACGTGAGCCGCAACGTCGATCGGCGCGTTCGCGCCCCGTGGGGCGCTGTGGGACGCCCTACTCCCGACTTGGGACCCGACCGCGGAACCAGCCCGCGATACTGTGACGGGTTTTCTTGGCCGCGCGCACCTCGTGCGGAAATTCCTCGCTTAGAAAAAGAACCATCAAGCCGGGCTTGGGCAGAATGCTGGCGATGGCGCTCGGGCTGCCGGCCCGGTACAAGAGGAGCTCGCCGCCATCGGCCGGGGTCCACTCGTCGTGGAGGTAGACGACCGTCGACAACACACGGTTCCTCGGGCCGCTCAGCGTGTCCAGATGCTTGTCGTAATGGGCGCCGACTTCGTAAACCGAATAGTGACACTCGTAATGTAATAGCCCCAGGAAAAGCCTTTCGTTGAGGCCGAGACGGAGCTCTTCCATCACTGTCAGAAAAGAACGGTCGGCGGCCTTCGTGTCATCGAGCCAGCGAATGACGTCGCCCCGGATATCGGTGTCGTGCGTTCGCTGACCTCCCCTGCCCACGCCCGCCGGCGCGAAGGCCGCGCTTTCGAGGCAGACATCGTCGAGACAAGCGCGCACCGCGGGCGAAAGCGAATTCTCCACGGCCACGAAACCGCCGGCTCGAAGCTCTGCGGCGATGGCGTCGACATCCATGATCTGCCTACCCTCTCGGCTCATACCGCATTGCCACCGCTCCCGAGGCGAACTCCAGCCGGCTCACGAGCTTCAAGTCGACACACTTCGATAGTCCCGCGAAGAGCGTCGGCCCATGACCCGCGAGCCTGGGGTGCACCACGAACTCGTACTCATCGATGAGTCCCAGCTCCGCCAACGCCAGCGGAAGCTTCACGCCTCCCGCGAGCAGTCCCTTCCCCGCCTTCCGCTTGAGCTGCTGAACGGCCGTCCCCAGATCCCCGCGCACGAGCTCCGCGTTCCAATCCACCCCTTCAAGGGTGCTCGACACGACGTACTTCTTTGCCGCGTCGATCGTCCGGCCGAACGGCTCCATCCAGGCAGGCATCGCCCCCGTCCGCTTCGATGGGCGCCAGGCCGCTTCCATCATTTCGTAGATCACTCGGCCAAAGAGAAGAGCATCGGCCCGGGCGAGGTTCTCCGTCGCGTGACGATGCAAGTCTTCGTCCGCGATCATCACGCGATGATCGCAGCACCCGTCCAAGGTGACGTTGATGGAATACCGAAGCGGTCGCATGCCGTAAGCGTAGCGCCGTGCCCGTCTTCACGCCCAGCTTTCGATAGACAATCCAGAAACCTGCCACTACCGAAGAGCACCACGAGGCCAACAGAGAGCAAGCGACCCGGATGCCACCTTCGTTGCGGGACCGCGGCAGCTTCCGGATGGCAGCACGGATCGCACCTTCGACGACGCCACGACCTGCACCGTGACTGCGACTGATTCCTTGACGCCTTCTCTTCGGGGCAACGACGGCTTGGCGGCCCGCCTCGTCCCGGCGACCAACTGATAGCTCAGTCCGACGCCCGAGGACCGGGTGAACGCAACGCTCGGCCTATTCAATGCGCCCGCGCCACAGTCCGGCGGTCAAGTTCGCCGAGTACAGCACCTTGTGGTCCGGATCGTAAACGAGAGAAGAGCCGCCGTTGCTCATCGTGACCGGCTTGAAGAGCGGCGTCCACTTGGTCGGGTCGCTGAGCGGAGCCGAGGCGTACCAGCCGCTTGCCGGTTGACTGCCACCGTATTGGCCACCGGACGAGAACAGCGTCTTTCCGTCGCTCGCGATCGGATTCGAGCCATTGACCGAGGAGCCGTCTGGCGAGCCCGGCAACGGCCCCCAGGTCAGACCGTCGGCACTTTGGACCATCGGCTGACCGGCGACGTAGAACTTCCCGTCTGCTCCGGTGAAAACGTGTCCGCTGGCTTTGCCGGTATAGACTTTGTCCCACTTGGCGCCAGCGGTCGTAGTGCGCCAAATGCCGTCGGCACCATTGCTGAAGAACCACGTCTGGGCGTCCATGAGCGTTTGCCCGTCGCCCTCACTCCAATGTTGGGCGGCCGGGATCAACTTCCACGTTGCGCCTGCATCGGGAGTTTCCGCAAAACACGCCCAATCCGCTCCGCCCGGCCCATTCTTGCAATCGATGTGAAAGCTCACCACCAAATGCTTGTCGTTTGTCGGATCCATCGAGATTGTCTCGATGAAACCGCCGTAGGGTAGCGAGGGCAGGATATCTGCGGTGAACATCTGCTGCCAATCCACACCGCCATTGACGGATTTGTACAGGCCCTCCGCGCCGTAGCCTGGCGTCGTGTAGATGACCTGCGAATCAGTCGGATCGATCACAATCGTCCAATTGCGGCCGCTGTCGATTTCCTTCTGATGAGCACCGGTGTCGATCTTCACCCAAGTCGAGCCACAGTCAGTCGTCTTCCAAAATCCCAGGGCGTCGGTGCCCAAGTAGAGCGTGCCTGCGTTGTTCGGATCCGCCGCCAACCCGTGCGCGCCGTACGTCGAAATGGCGCCCGGGGCCTTGCACGCATCGGACCCCGGGTTGCACCAGTTCTCGAAGTGCAGCGCCGTCGGCGTGATGTTCTCCAATACGCCAGGACTCCCGAGCTTATCGCACGCGCCTACCGTGTGGGGCGGTGAGACGGTTGCGCCCCCCGAGCCTGAGCTCCCGCCAGATGTACTGCCGCCAGAGATACCTCCGCCCGACGAGCTTCCACCGGCGCTACCGGCTGGTGAACCGCCGTCCGAAATGAGCATGCCGCCCGAACCGGAGACGCCGCCCAAGGCTGGGCTCGTCGCCCCGGCCCCGTTTCCGCATGCAGTCAGCGCCAAGACCAGCACTGTCGCTATCCCCGACTCGATAAGCCTCATCTGCCTCATCTTCTTATGAATAGCGAAAGGCGCCTAGGAAGTACAGGCGGGCCGGGCGAAGATGCTCTCGACTCCGCGTTGGGCTTCGGTACAAGTCCTGCGAGGGTTTCGCGAAGGCAAAGCTCCCACTGCCAACAACAAACCGATGAGGCTGCCATGATTCATCGTCGATCCCCTCTCTCTGTCTTCGGCGCCCCGCTCTTTCTCGCTGCAGCTTTGCCATCCTTTACTCGCGCCGACACTGTAAACACGCGTGCAACGCTCGATCCCGCGCAATTGGACGCCTTCGCCGCGCTCGTCGGAGAGCCGACCAGCATCGTCGCGCAGCGGATCGCCGCCGATCCGAGTCTTCTGCCTCTTTCCGTAAAGGCGGCCGACGCACGCATGCGACGCAAGCACAGCGGCAAAGTGCTGACGATAGCCGGATTCTTCAAAGGCCGACAACCTTGTACGTACTGAAGATGATGCCGGACGGAAATGCATTCGTACTGAGAAGCTCGAAGGAGCGCGGCGGGGCTCCCTCCGCAAAGAAGCGCTTTCCCGTGCCCAAGAGGACTGGATAGACGGCCAGCAGAACCTCATCCGCTAGCCCGCGTTCGAGCAGCGTCGAGGTCAGCGTGGAGCTACCCGAGAGGATAAGGTCCGGGCCGTCCTGCGCCTTGATGCGACGGATGCCCTCGACGAGGTCCGGTCCAAGAGCCTCGAACGGGCCCCATTCAAGACTCTCCGGACAGTGGGTCGCGACATATTTCGTCGCCGCATTGAGGGCGTCCGCCATCGGGCTGCTTGGCGCCTTTGGCCAATAATCCGACCAGATATCGTAGGTGCGACGGCCAAGCAACAGATTGAAGCCTTTGCCATATGCCGCGAGCATTGCAGCTCGGCCGGCGGGAGTCCGATAGGGCGCGGTCCACTCGGCGTAGGGGAAATCATCGTCATCGGCGGAATTCTGGATCACGCCGTCCAGCGAGATGTGTTCGATGATCTTGAGCTTTCTCATTGGTCACTCGAAGGTAAACGGCCTCGATGAGAAGACCCGTCCGCTCGAACCGCCGTCGCAGCCATTCAGAAAGAAGACGAATCCGTTGCGGCCGAGGTGGCCCGGTTCCCTGCCCGGCGTGACGAACGACGGATACCATCCGTCGAAATCGGCGCCGTTCGGACAGTCCGTGGTGGGTGCCGCAGCGACCGGCCCGGTGCTACCGGCCATCGGCACCGGCGACGACCAGTCCTGCGTCTCCAGGCTGGTCGCGGTAGAGAAATACCAGCCGGCCTCGTAGGGGGCGTACTGCCCCGACGAGGTCATTTGCAGTTTCACGCACACGAAAGTCAGCATGTAGCGCTGCAACGGCTCGACATAGGAGATTTGCCCGCCGGCCTGGTACCCGGATCCACCGCACCCGCGGGCCGCAGTAATGGGACTGTCGAGCCCGCCAATTCCCGGCTGGCTCCAACTGCCCTGGTACCACTTGGTGAACGCGAGGTTGCCGGACTGCCCGAGCGGCGCGCGCGCGACGCGGAGATAGCCATCGGGCGCAATCGCGGCGGCTCCCGTATTTTGGTACACGACGTAGAGCATGTTTCCCGCCGCCACATCGTCGACGAAGGCCGAGGGAATGGCGTCGCCTTCGGCCGGCGCCGGCGTCGC
>CAZTTW010000290.1:0-6169 GCA_964616265.1 uncultured Myxococcales bacterium
AGCGGTTTCTCGGTGAACGCTTGGTCCAGCCGGGCCAGTGCGGTGGCTTGTCCGGCCTTGAAGCGCAGCCGCTCTTCGTCGTCGCCCTGGTCACCGTACAGCTCGCGCAACACACCGGCCAGGATGAGCAGCCGCTCGGGTGGCACCTGGACGTAGTCGCGCTCGCCGGCTGGCAAGCACAGCGGCCGACCTCCCGCCGGAAAAAGCGATTCCAGCCGAGCCATGGCCGGGATCCGCCCGACGAGGTGCAGAAGCGCCGGCAAGAGGTTCACCCGCCTGCCGTCGAGCTCGATGCCCAACTCCAGATCGAACCATTGCGGTCGCCCGTTGACCGGTTCGAGATCCGCGAACCACGCTGGCTCCGGCGAGAGAACCCGCCACGGAAAATCGTCCGCGACCTCCACGGCAAAGCCCTGCGCGCGCAGGCGCGGAACCACCGTCGTCACGAACGAACAAATGTCCTGCGCTTGCCCGTCGGCGCCAACCACGTAGTCCGCGTCGCGAGGCATGCGTGCGGCCAGCGTCTCCAGGCAATCCACTTCG
Source organism: uncultured Myxococcales bacterium (assembly GCA_964616265.1). Classification (GTDB taxonomy): domain Bacteria; phylum Myxococcota_A; class Polyangia; order Fen-1088; family Fen-1088; genus Fen-1118. The sequence goes on from CAZTTW010000290.1 coordinate 544, forward strand.
ACCGCGCCCTGGCGCTCGAGCAGCATGCGCATCTGCCTCTCGGCTGCCGGCACGCGCGCAACCCCGTCGGGGTATTCGAACGCGAGATCCACGACTGCCACGCGTTCGACCGCACCAGCCGATTGCCCGGGCATCAGCTCTTCGTGTCCCAGGCGCAAGCGGGGCACAAAGGGAAGCGAGCTTGCGGACGAAGTGGTCTGCGCCATCCGGGTACCCTGGTACAGGAAATTGCCCCTCTTTGTCCATCACGGTCCATCACGCACACGGTTGGCTGCAGCGCTTCTTGGACGAAAAGCCCGTCCGTGGCAGAAAGGCCGGCATGTCTTCCGTTCACGTCATCCAGTCTCCCGCCGAAATGTCCGCTTGGTCGGACGCGGCCCGGGCGCGCGGCGAGCGTTTGGCGCTGGTGCCAACCATGGGCGCCCTGCACGCCGGGCACGTGTCGCTGCTCACGGCTGCGAAGAAGCGGGCGGAGTTGGTCGCGCTTTCGATCTTCGTGAACCCCACCCAATTTGGCCCGAAAGAAGATTTGGCGCGCTATCCACGCGACCTCGTCGGAGATCTTGCCAAAGCCGAGGGAGCCGGCACCGCCGTGGCGTTCGTGCCCGAGGTGAAGGACATGTACCCGCCGGGTGCGCAGACGTTCATCGACGTGCGCGAAGTCTCGCAGGGCCTTTGCGGCGAGCTCCGGCCCGGTCACTTCGTGGGTGTGGCGACCGTCGTCGCGAAGCTTTTCAACATCGTGCGGCCGCAGGTCGCGCTTTTCGGCGAGAAGGATTTTCAGCAACTCGCCGTCATCCGGCGCATGGTGACCGACCTCAACATGTCCGTCGAGATCGTCGGCCAGCCCACGGTACGCGAACCTGATGGCTTGGCCATGTCCTCGCGGAACGTCTATTTGTCGCCCGTCGACCGCATGCGCGCTTTAGCCATTTCGCGAGGTCTCTCGAGGTCACGCGAACGCTACGCCACCGGCGTTCGAAACGCCGAGGCATTGATCTCTGCCGCGTTAGACATCATCCAGCCGAGCGTCGATCGCATCGATTACGTCGAGATCCGCGATGCAGACACGCTCGCCCCCGTCGGAAATATCGATCGTCCAGCCGTGATACTCGCCGCCGCCTACGTCGGTACGACGCGTCTCATCGACAACGCGCGTCTTGGGTAGCTCCCCCAAAATCGTCCTTGGCCAGGTTGACGTCCGAACTTTTGTGCATAGATTGGCGACCAGCCGTTAGCAGTCGGCAGTGGTGACTGCTAACTCAAGAAACCTTAGGGAGGTCCATACCGATGAAAGTTCGACCGCTTCATGATCGCATTCTGGTCCGCCGTGTCGCCGAGGAAGAGAAAACCAAAGGTGGAATCATCATCCCGGACACCGCCAAGGAAAAGCCTGCCGAGGGCGAAGTCATCGCGGTCGGCGGCGGCAAGCCGAACGAAAAAGGTAGCGTGCGCCCCCTGGAAGTAAAGGTCGGCGACCGCGTCCTGTTCGGCAAGTACAGCGGTAACGAGATCAAGATCGACGGCGAAGAGCAAATCATCCTGCGTGAGGAAGAAGTGCTCGGCGTGCTGGAATCGATCAACAAGTAACCATTCACCAGACCAAGACACGAAGGAGATTCCATAATGGCTGCCAAAGAGATTCTTTTTAGCGAAGCAGGCCGATCCCAGATCCTCATCGGCGTGAACACCCTTGCCGATGCGGTCAAGGCGACCCTCGGTCCGCGCGGACGCAACGTCGTCATCGAGAAGTCGTGGGGCGCCCCCACGGTGACCAAGGACGGCGTTACCGTCGCCAAGGAAATCGAGCTGGAAGACAAGTTCCAGAACCTCGGCGCGCAGATGGTGCGCGAGGTTGCCTCGAAGACGTCGGACGTTGCCGGTGACGGCACCACGACGGCCACCGTGCTGGCGCAGGCGATTTTCCGCGAGGGCGCCAAGATGGTCGCCGCCGGCCACAGCCCGATGGAGCTGAAGCGTGGCATCGACCTCGCCGTCGGCAAAATCGTCGAAGAGCTGAAGAAGCTGTCCAAGGCCACCAAGGGCCAGAAGGACATCGCCCAGGTCGGCACCATCAGCGCCAACGGTGACGAGTACATCGGCAAGCTGATCGCCGAGGCGATGGAGAAGGTCGGCAAGGAAGGTGTCATCACCATCGAAGAAGCCAAGGCGATGGAGACCACTCTCGACGTCGTCGAGGGTATGCAGTTCGACCGCGGTTACCTCTCGCCGTACTTCGTGACCGACGCCGAGCGCATGGAAGTGAAGCTCGACGATCCCTTCATCCTCATCTACGAAAAGAAGCTTTCGAACATGAAGGATCTGCTCCCGGTTCTCGAGCAGGTCGCGCGTTCGGGCAAGCCGCTGCTCATCATCGCCGAAGAGGTCGAGGGCGAGGCGCTCGCGACGTTGGTCGTCAACAAGCTGCGCGGCACCTTGCAGGTGTGCGCGGTCAAGGCGCCCGGCTTCGGCGATCGCCGCAAGGAGATGTTGAAGGATCTCGCCATCCTCACCGGTGGCCAGGCCATCACCGAGGATCTCGGTCTCAAGCTCGAGAACGTCACGGCCAAAGATCTCGGCCGCGCCAAGACGGTCACGATCGACAAGGACAACACCACGGTCGTCGACGGCGGCGGCAAGAAGACCGACATCGAAGCACGCGTGAAGCAGATCCGCGCCCAGATCGAAGACACCAAGTCGGACTACGATCGCGAGAAGCTGCAAGAGCGTCTGGCGAAGCTGGTCGGCGGCGTGGCCGTCATCAAGGTCGGTGCTTACACCGAGACTGAGATGAAGGAGAAGAAGGCACGCGTCGAGGACGCTCTGCACGCGACCCGCGCGGCCGTGGAAGAGGGCATCGTCCCCGGCGGCGGCGTGGCGCTCATTCGTGCGCTCGTGGCCATCGAGAAGATCGACGGTCTTTCGGACGAGCAGGCAGTTGGCGTGTCGATCATTCGTCGCGCTTGCGAAGAGCCCTGCCGTCAGATTGCTGCAAACGCTGGCAAGGAAGGTTCGATCATCGTTCAGGGCGTGCGCCAAGGCAAAGGCGGCCACGGCTACAACGCTCAGACCGACAAGTTCGAAGACCTTTTCGAATCTGGCGTCATCGACCCGACCAAGGTCGTGCGCTCGGCCCTACAGAACGCCGCCTCGGTTGCGTCGCTGCTCATCACCACCGAAGCCTGTGTGGTCGAGAAGGCCAAAGACGAGAAGCCCGCAGCCGGCGGCCACGGTGGTGGCGGCATGGGTGGCATGGGCGGTATGGGTGGCATGGGCGGCATGATGTAAGCCGCTGCAGTTAGCGCGAAGCTAGCTGGTAAAAAGCGAAGCCCGTCGCAGGTCGGTGAGAGCCGGACTGAGGCGGGCTTTCGTGTTTGTGGTGGGCTCGTTCATCCACGACTGAAGTCTCTCTGTTACGTTCGGTCCTCCCGCCGCCCTGGAGGCTGCGCGGAGGCAAAAGACAGATCATCTGAGGACTGATAGGATCCGAAGACACGTAGGTAGGCATCATGTACAAGGAACACTACTGTTTCGCGACTCCAGGCGATGCGACATCTCTATGGCGCTATATGGACCTTGGAAAGTTCGTTTCTCTTTTACAGAAGAGAGCCCTTTGGTTTGCGCTGCCAAGTACGTTGGGAGATGCGTGGGAGGGCTGCTACCCGATTGGGAACTTCGATCGTGAAACCATCTCAGCCCGCATAGACTCTTTGGGCTTGGACAAGAAAGAAAGCGAACTCTTGGTGCGCTCCGCGATCGACACTGTTAGCAATCCGTATGTTCGCGATCTCTGCGGAGTCAGCTGTTGGCATGCAGGAGATGAATCTGATGCTCTGTGGAAGCTGTACTCTGCCGGCACAGGCATCGCGGTTGCTTCGAGTGTCCAACGCCTGAAGGAAGCTCTGGGGGACGACCCCACATATGTCTATCTCGGTGCCGTGTCCTACCTAAATGAGGAGCAAGCGGTGTTTCCTACAGAAAACGGCTTCTGGTCTCTTCTCTGGAAAAGGCGCGCTTTCGCCCACGAGCGGGAAGTCCGTGCAGTCGTCGATATGGACAGAGCTACGATGGAAGCCGTTCAGGCGCAGATATTCAGCCCGCCTGGCAGCAAGCCGATTCAATTGCCTACAGCGGGACGCTATGTCTCGGTCGATGCAGGCAAGCTCGTCGAGGCCGTATACGTGGGGCCAAGCGCGCCTACATGGTTCGCGGAGGCTGTTGAGAGTCTCGTGTCGCATTACGGACTTGGTTGCCACGTGCGAAGGTCGAAGCTTGCTGCATTACCGCCAGCGTTGTCGTTACTCGGGAAGAATAAATCGGGCGGTGAAGCGTAGTTGACAGAAGTCATATTTGAAGTGATGCGACACAGCTGATGCCCGCTCAAATTCACGTCGGCAAGATAGTCGACGGCCGAAGAAGAGTTCAGAAGCCCAGCGGACGACTCAGCATCGATGGGCAGCCTATTGGCCGAATGGACGACTTCTCACAGCTAATCGAAGCCGATGCGCACGAAGGGACTTGCTCTACAGCTTTGGTCCCTGACCGCGAGAGGTATGCCAGAGGGCATGCACGAAGATGAGCTTTCCCTGGTCGTGAAGCGAGAAGTAGAGGTGATAGCGCGTGCGGGGCATCAGTATGCGGCGCAAACCGGGAATGGCCGGGAATGGGTAGGTTTTCGCAGCGCTTGGAGATGACTTGATGATTTCCAAGGTTGCGGCGACTTCTTCGCGAAAAAGCTCGGGTGCAGCCGATCGGTGGTCTTTCCACCAGTCGTGAACGGCGCGGATCTGCTCAAGTGCTTCGGGTGCGAATTCGATGCTTACAGAGGTCACCGACCTGATCTCGCCTGGAGGTCCGCCAGCACTTGTTCGGCCGGGATCCCTTTGCCGGCCAGAAGATCTCTCTGCGAACGTTCGAGCGCGGCGTGCAGTCGGGCACGATCATCATCGTCAAGCTCGTCGCCCTCGTCCACGGGCATCAGGTCGACGACCATTCCTTCCGGCAGGTCCACGGGTTCGTGGAGCACTAGGTGCCCGTTCTTCACGGTTGCGCGCAGCGCGTGTGTCATGGCCATAGGATACCATGCGTGGGCTGATCCAAAGCCGTTCACCGAAACCGGCCACCGGTCGCCGCAGCATCGACAGCGCCGTCACCGGCGGTCACCGTCGCCGTCGACCCCGTTTCGGCGGACGCCACCGCTGTCTCCAGCCGGCGAAAGACTCTGACATCGCTGGCCAGGCCAGCGGCGGGCACCCATCTGCGTTTGGCGGCGTTTCACGCTCTCCGCGGCCGGCCGCTGCCATACTCAAGCTCCATGCGTCGGCAAGAAGCGATCGCGGCTCTCCGGAGCCCCGAGCTCAAGCGCGACTTCGGGGTGGGCCGGATTGCGCTGTTCGGTCTACGGCGCGCGACGAGGGGCGCGAAGACAGTGACGTGGATCTCTTGGTTCACTTCGAGGTTGGTCCGACTCTTCGACTCCTTCATAGGACTCAAGCTCTTCCGCGAGGATCACCTCGGTCCCGCCTTTACGCCGACGACATCATCGAAGCGTGCGGGAAAATTCGGCGATTCACACCAGGATGAGCTTCGAAGGAACTATGGACGACGCCCGGACGCCGTAGCGGGC
>CAZTTW010000291.1:0-6166 GCA_964616265.1 uncultured Myxococcales bacterium
GACTGGTTCGCTGGGGGCGACTTACTCTCGACGGCGTCTTGACCGAGCAGGCGGCTTTCGCGCTGCCCGCCACGCTCGTCGGGCCGGCGCCGGTGTTTGCGGCGACCAAGCAGACGATGCCAGGAGACCAAGTCGTCGCGATTGCCCTTACCCCCAGCGCGACGGCAGGTGCGTACGATCTCGTTGCGGTTGTCGAAACGGTCGGTGCAGCCCTTCCCGCACCGCCGCTGGTGCTTGCGACGCTCAAGGCTGGCACCGATCCCAGCGCCGTTCAAATCGCCGCCGGCGCCGCGACCTCGGGTAACGTGGGGTTCGTTGCGTGGGGCGTGCGCGAGGCAAGCGCGAACGTGCAATATCTTCTTCTGCCTGCCGATGCCGCGACCGCCGCCGCGCCTGGCTCTTTTTTCGATCCGGCCAACATTCCGGCGTGGGACTGTTTGCAAACCACGAATGGCCGCACCGGGCTTGGCTTCAGCGTGGTCAACGCCGATGCGGCTGCGCCGCAAACCTCGGACTTCCAGACTGCCGAGATCGACGAAGCCGGGGGGCCCACACTCATGAGCTATCAGCTCATCGTGACCATCACGAACTGCCGTGTCGTGGCCGCGCCAGGGCCCAACGGCAGCTACGTGATGGCGTTCGATACCAGCCGTGCCATCGATGCGGCTTTGTACAGCCCGCCGGTCAAGTCGCTGCTGGATTCTGGGGCCGGCGACGGCTCCGGATCTGTCACGACGCTCGATCCGCTCATGGCGAACGCCACTTTCGGCGGGCCACTCGACAAGCCCGTTCCGGCCTGGGTCAGCTCGCCCGGGGGCGACATCTCGATTGGATTGCAGCGAAACGGCGCTCCGCAGGTCGTTCGCTTCACCTACGACGGCGCGCCCCACGGATCTGCCCTGACATTGCGCAGCGACCACGGGCAGACCGGCCCGCTTGCGTCGTGGGTCGGCACGGACGCCGTCTATGTGACCTATACGGACGCCATTAAGGGCTCCGCCAGCACGACCACGACCAAACGCTACTTCATGCGCATCGATAGCCCCGCGACCTTGCCATAATGTGGGAATAGGCCGGCGGGGCGGCCGGTTCTACGCACAGGAAGATGTTGTTCAAACGCCGCACAGTGCAAGCCGACTTCGAGCGCGAGGTGATGCCGCACTTGCAAGCGCTCTATGGCGTCGCGCTTCGCATGACGAAGTCCGAGGGCGACGCTGAAGACCTGGTGCAGGACACGATGCTGCGAGCCTACCGTTTCTGGGATGGGTTCGAGGCGGGCTCCAACTGCCGCGCTTGGCTCATGCGCATCCTCACCAACGTCTTTCGCAACCGTTACCGCGAGCGCGCCCGCGAACAGGAAATCCTGGGGGAGGCGGAGACCAGTGCAGCCAACCTCGGACAGTTCCAGGGTGCAGCTCCCCGCGACGCCGAAAGCGCTCTGTTCGGACGCATGCTTTCCCGCGATGTGGAAACGGCGCTGGCCACCTTGCCGGCCGAGTTTCGTTTGCCGGTGATTCTCGCCGATTTGGAAGATCTTTCTTACAAGGAGATCGCGGACATCATGGAATGCCCGGCGGGAACCGTGATGAGTCGCCTTTACCGGGGGCGCCGCATGTTGCAGAAACAACTTTCCGACTACGCACGCCAGGCGAGCCAGGCCGATGCCACCGGTGCCGCTGCGTCAGCGGCCGACCCCGTCGCCGAGGACGAAAGCAAGCTCGTGGATTTCGACAGCTTTCGCCGCAAGAAGGAAGGAGGGCGGACATGACCGCGACCTGCGCTGAAGCGGATACCGCTCTTCATGCTTACATCGACGGCGAGCTGACCGGTGCCGATCGCGAGGCCTACGAATCGCACCTGCGCGTTTGCGATGCTTGCACGGACGCGCGGCGTTTCCAGTCCCGCTTCAAAGCCGCCATTCGTGGGCACCTGCCGCGGCCGGCCTTGCCGGTGGGATTGCGTGCACGGATCGAGACCGCGCTGGCGGCGGCACCTGCTCCCCGTCGTCGCTTTCCTTGGCAAGCCTACCCGCGCGTTTTCACTGTCGGTATGGCAATGGCGGCGGCCTTGGTGTTGATGGTGTTCAACCTGCAGCGGCCAACGCGCTCGGCCGTTCTCGAGCAAGCCATCTCGACCTTCCATCACGACGTTCCCATGGACGTGCTTTCGGAAAGCTGTGCCACGGTTTCGGATTGGTTCCGCGGCAAGGTCGACTTTGCATTTCAGCCAGCGTCGTCTCGGGCGACCGCGCGTTGCCAAGGCGGCCGACTGGTGAACGTTCGCGACCGCTTCGGTGCCTACGTCGTGTATCAGATCCAGGCCGGCCATCGCTTGGGTGTCATGGTCGTGCCGTCGGACAACGAGCCTTTGGCGGGCAGCCATCAGCGGCTGCTGCAGGGCCGCCGCGCTTTCGTCGACAGCCGTCGGGGCGTTTCCACCGTCGTATTCCGCGAGCCCGACGGGCTCGACTACGTGTTCACTGCGGATTTGGACGAGGACGCTCTCGCGAATTGGGTTGATACGGTCTACCTGGGACGATGACACGCAGGCGTTTTAACTCGCCGCGCTTTTCGCTGCTGCGCTTGGTACCGACACGCTATCCGTAGTAACGTCCGGGCCTCATGGCGACGAGAACGCTTTTATGTGTCGAGCCCGACGAGGCCACCCTGGCCGTCATCAAGAGCACGCTGGAGCCCTACGGGTTCGAGATCGAAAACATCACCAACGGCGACCAGGTCGTTGAATCGGCCAAAGCGAATCGGCCCTCGCTGATGATGGTCTCGGTCGAGCCCAAGAAGGTCGGCTACGCTATCTGCAACAAGATCAAGCGTAGTCCCGAGCTCAAGGATATCCCGCTCATTCTGACCTCGTCGGAAGAGTCGCGGGAAAAGTTCGAGCAGCACAAAACGTTCAAGCTGCGCGCGGATGAGTACATGTTCAAGCCGCTCGACCGCCACGAGCTCATGCGCAACGTGAACGTGCTTATCGGTCTCGACGAGCCCGAAGGCGCCAAGGCGACGGCCTCGTCCGAGATGTTCCTGGGTACAGATATCTCGTCCGAAATCGCCATCGACGCCGACGACATCGTGGACGAGTCGAAGCTCGGCACGCCTCCGCTCGAATCGGTCGGAGAGGCTGGCAAGGGCCTGCTAGGCGGTGCGAATCCGGTGCTCGACGCTATGTTCGACAAGGAAGCCGAGGCTGCCTTCGACGCCTTGGAGATACCCGCGCCCGACCCAACCCAAGCTGGACCTTCGGCACCTGACGCACTTGACCTCCTCAGCGTTCCCACGCCCCCACCGGTGGATCCGCGAGCGGCAGCGCCCATCGCGGAGACCGCCGCCGAGCCCGTGGCCGAGCCGCCTGTCGCGGAGGACGACGGTTGGACCGACGGGGTTGCGACTCGCGTGGCGCCATCGTCGTGGAACCCTGACGAGCCAGCCGTCGAGCCGCCGTCTCCCGTCGATCTGGGCGGCATTCCCGAGGCGTTCACCTCGGCCGAGCCGGCGACCGCTGAAGTGCGCACGGCTCCGGCCGAGATCGAAGGCGATCCCGAGCTCTTGCGGCAGAACGCTCCGGTCGAGGACGACGTGCCACCGCTGCCGGACGAGGTCCGCAACACGTCGATCACGGCCTACGCGGGAGCCACCGCCAACGACGCCGCTTTTAGCGACTTGCAAAAGCGCATTCATGAGCTGGAGGACGAGAAGCGCGAGCTGGCGTCGGTCATCGACGACCTGCGGACGCATCTCCAATCGCAGCCGCTGCACAAGGAGAAGGACCTTCTCGGTTTGCGGGAAACCATCAACCGCAAAGAAAAAGACCTTCTCGACCTGCGCGACGCGCTGGACGCCAAAGAGCGCCAGATTCTCGATCACAAGGATCGCATGCGCGAGCAGGAGCGGGCGAGCCGCGACCTCGAAGAGAAGATGCTGATCTTTGAAAAGAACCTGATGCACGCCAATGAAAAGGTGATGGCGCTTGCACAGGACAAAGAAAAAGGCATCGAGCGCGAGCGCGGCCTCAAGGTGCGTCTCGACGACGCGCACACCGAGATCAACAAGGCCCACGACGAGCTCGACGTGCTCAAGAAGCGGCTCGCGACGCTCGAGGAGCGCGCCAAGCTGGAGGTCGAGCGTGTGCGCAACGACCTCGGCGCTCGCATCGCCGAAGACGAGGAAGCGCACAAAGCAGAGATGGCGCGGCTGCGCGACGATCGCGATGCGGAGAAAGTCGCGCGGGAGACGGAGGTCCAGGCCGAAATCGGTCGCCTCAACGCGAATCACGCGGCCGAGATCGAGAGCCTCAACAAGCGGCAGAGCGAAGAGAAAGAAGGGCTCGAGGAGGCGCGTGAAATCGAGCTCGGGCGCGTGCGCCGCGAGCACGAAAAGGTGTTGCAGACCGTGCGCGAAGAGCACGCGGCCGTTCTTGAGAACGAGAAGCAGGCCGGCAAGACCGCGCTCGAAGCCAAGGATCGCGACTTCAAGAACGAGCTCGCCGATTTGCGCCGCGCCCACGAAAGCGAGTTGGCCACCGCCGAGGACAAGCGACGCGTCGAGCTGGAAGAAGCAGAGGTGCGCCGGGCGACCGATCTCGACGCGGCGGATGCGCGCCGACGAAGCGAGTTGCAGGCGCGCGACGAACAGCACCATGCCGCCACCGCCGAGCTGGAGCGGCGGGTGCTCTCCGAAAAGAACGAAACCGCCGAGCGTCACCGCGTGGAGCTGGAGCAGGCGAAAGCACGTACAGCCGAGATCGAGGCCGAGCTGGTAGCCCGCAGCGACGAGCTGGCGGACGCCCACCGCCGTATGCTGCGGGTCGAGGGCGAGCTGGATACCGCACGCACCGACGTGCGCGATCGCGAGGTGAAGTTGGGGCAAGCGCGCGACCGCATCACCGAGCTGGAAAGCAAAGTCGCCGACCTGGAAGATCAGACCCTGCGAGCCTACAAGCGCATCAAGGACGACGAGAAGGCCATCGACAAGGCCAAGCGCGCCGTCAGCGTGGCGCTGACCGTGCTCGACGAGCGCAGCAGCCCGGTTTCGGCATCCATTTCCCGCTCCGGGGATGAGAACGCCTCTGGCTAGATTCAATGCATGAGGTGACCGGCAATCGGGCCGGGCTCAAGCCCTCCGAAATCTCGGCTCTCGAACGCATTTACCGCCGGCGAGTCGTTCCGAACGAGATCGTCTCGGCCGAGCTCGCCGGATTTCTGTGCGAAGTCTCGCGCGGGCTAGCTCGGCAGATAGGCATTCTGATTTCACGCCAGGGCACGGTCGAGCACGTCATCGTCGGCGATGCTTCAGGCCTGGTCCTACCCGAGGTCGGCCGTCTGCGCGCCGGCCACGGGCGTTTTCGTGGCTTGCGGTTGGTGCACACGCATCTGCGCAACGAAGCTCTGTCGCGCGACGATCTCGTCGACCTGGCCTTGTTGCGCCTCGATCTCGTCGCGGCGGTAGGCGTGAACCACGAAGGCCGACCGGCCGACTTGCACGTCGCGCATCTGCTGCCGCCGCGCGAAGGAAAGTCGCCGTGGGTTCTCTTGCCGCCCACGCCGTTTTTCCGCAGCGACATCGACTTTGCCCAAACCATCGAAGCGCTGGAAGAAGAGTTCGATCGCATCGTGCCGTCAGGCCGGGCGACCCGCGACGGCGAGCGCGCCCTGTTGGTCGTGGCCGAGATCGGCAAGATGCGCGGACACAGCGAGGGTCGTATCCACGAGCTGCGCGAGCTGTGCCGAACCGCTGGCATCGAAGTCGTCGACGTGGCGGTCCAGCGCCGTCCTGAGCCGGATCCGCGCTATCTCATCGGCCGAGGCAAATTGGAAGACGTGCTCGTGCGCGCCATGCAGTACGACGCTGGCGTGCTGATCTTCGATCCTGATCTGACGCCCGGCCAGGCGCACTCCATCGCTTCGTTCACGGATCTCCAGGTCCTCGATCGCACGATTCTGATTCTCGACATCTTCGCGCAGCGGGCGCGCAGCCGCGATGCCAAGCTGCAGGTCGAGCTGGCGCAGCTGCGCTATCGGCTGCCGCGGCTTCAAGAAGAAAACACCATGATGAGCCGCTTGGTGGGCGGTATCGGCGGTCGCGGCCCCGGCGAAACCAAGCTCGAAATCGGTCGTCGCCGCGCGCGCGAGCGCCTGCATCGCCTCGAAAAAGAA
>CAZTTW010000292.1:0-6156 GCA_964616265.1 uncultured Myxococcales bacterium
CTCCCTTCGTGGAAGGCGATGTGTACGGCAATGTCGCAAGCAGCTTCCAATTCGGCTGGGTGACATTGGTCTACGCGCTCGGTACCAGTCTCGTCGGCCTTCACTTGGTTCACGGCGGGCACAGCATGTTCGAGTCTCTGGGCCTGCGACATGTGCGCTTCGACGGAATCATTCGCGCCGTCGTGGGCGGCGCAACCGCGGTCATCGTCGCGGGTTTCATCTTTCTTCCATGCGCGATCTTCTTCAAGCTGGTGGGAGGCTAATTCGCCATGGAATTGAAATCAGGGGTTCCTTCCGGACCTATCGACACGGCCTGGTCACGCTACAAGTTCGACATGAAGCTGGTCAATCCAGCCAACAAGCGGAAGTTCAACGTGATCGTGGTGGGCTCGGGATTGGCGGGAGCATCCGCGGCGGCATCGCTGGCCGAGCTGGGCTATGAAGTCCGCTGCTTTTGCTACCAAGACAGTCCTCGCCGCGCTCACAGCATTGCGGCGCAGGGTGGAATCAACGCGGCAAAGAACTACACGAACGACGGCGACAGCGTATTTCGGCTGTTTTACGACACGATCAAAGGCGGCGACTTTCGCGCCCGCGAGCACAACGTGCACCGCTTGGCCGAAGTCTCGGTGAACATCATCGATCAATGCGTGGCCCAGGGCGTGCCCTTCGCGCGGGAGTACGGCGGCTATCTCGCCAATCGTTCGTTTGGCGGTGCGCAGGTCTCGCGGACGTTTTATGCGCGCGGGCAGACGGGTCAACAGCTTTTGCTGGGCGCCTACCAGGCCTTGGAGCGACAGATTGCGGCCGGGAAGGTGAAGATGTTTCCGCGCACCGAGATGCTCGACTTGGTGCTCGTCGAGGGGCGAGCTCGGGGCATCGTCACGCGCGATTTGGTGAGCGGAAAGGTCGAGTCGCATTCGGCCGACGCTGTCATTCTGGCGACCGGCGGCTATGGTAACGCCTTCTACCTTTCCACCAACGCCAAGGGCTGCAACGTGACCGCGACCTGGCGGGCGCACAAGCTGGGCGCCGGTTTCGCGAATCCCTGCTTCACGCAAATTCACCCGACTTGCATTCCGGTCAGCGGCGAGCACCAGTCGAAGCTCACGCTCATGAGCGAATCCTTGCGCAACGACGGTCGTGTTTGGGTGCCCGTGCGCGGCGGCGATAGCCGCAAGCCGGGCGACGTTCCCGAGGCGGAACGTGACTACTTCTTGGAGCGTCGCTATCCGGCCTTCGGCAACCTGGTTCCCCACGACGTGGCCAGCCGCGCCGCCAAAGCGGTCTGCGACGAAGGGCGCGGCGTCGGGCCCGGAGGACGCGGCGTCTTCCTCGACTTTGCCGACTCCATCAGGCGCCTCGGCGACGGCGTCATCCGCGAACGCTACGGCAACCTCTTCGATATGTACGAGCGGATTACCGACGAGAACCCCTTCAAGGTGCCGATGCGCATCTATCCGGCCGTGCACTACACGATGGGCGGGCTTTGGGTCGACTACAACTTGATGAGTACGATTCCCGGCTTGTTCGTGCTCGGCGAAGCCAACTTTTCGGACCACGGCGCCAATCGCCTGGGCGCCTCGGCGCTGATGCAGGGCTTGGCGGACGGGTACTTCATCATTCCCTACACGATTGGCAACTACCTCGCTTCGGCCAAGCTCGGCAAAACGGATGCTGCGGGTCCCGAATTCAAACGTGCCGAGGCGGTGGTCAATGAAAAGACGCAAAAGCTAACCGGCCATCGCGGCAAGCGGAGCGCCGGCTCCTACCACCGGGAGCTGGGCAAACTCTTGTGGGACCATTGCGGAATGGCGCGCAACGCGGCTGGCCTGCGGACAGCTCGGCAGCGCATTCCCGAGCTACGCGAGGAGTTCTGGAATAGCGTGATCGTTCCCGGCAGCGGCAGCGAGCTGAACCAAGAGCTCGAGTACGCCGGACGCGTCGCGGACTTCATGGAATTCGGCGAGCTCATGTGCCTCGATGCCCTGGAGCGCAACGAATCGTGTGGCTGCCATTTTCGTGAGGAATTCCAGACCGAGGACGGGGAGGCCAGACGCAACGATGCCGACTACGCGCACGTAGCCGTGTGGGAGCACCGGGGGATAAACCAGGAACCGCTTCGCCACCGCGAGGCTCTAACCTTCGAGAACGTGCATCTGGCGCAACGGAGTTACAAATGAACCTGCGGCTCATGGTGTGGCGCCAGGAGAACTCTGCCGCCAAAGGGGATTTCCAACGGATCGACGCCAAGGACATCAGTCCGGACATGTCGTTCTTGGAAATGCTCGACGTGGTGAACGAACGTCTAATCGTGGCGGGGCAGCGGCCGATCGCTTTCGACCACGACTGCCGCGAGGGCATTTGCGGCATGTGCGGCGTGGTCATCAATGGTATTCCGCACGGACCCCAGCCCGGCACCACGACTTGCCAGCTTCACATGCGGCATTTTCACGACGGACAAACCATCGTGATCGAGCCTTTCCGAGCCAAGCCGTTTCCGGTGCTGCGCGATTTGGTGGTGGATCGGTCGTCGCTCGACCGAATCATTTCGGCCGGCGGTTTTATCAGCGTGTCCACCGGCTCCGCGCCGGACGGCAATGCCATTCCGGTGGCAAAACAAGACGCTGACGCCGCCATGGACGCGGCGGCCTGCATCGGCTGCGGCGCCTGTGTCGCCGCCTGTCCCAACGCATCGGCCATGCTGTTCACGGGCGCGAAGATTTCCCACCTGGGGCTTCTGCCGCAGGGGCAACCGGAACGCTGGACGCGCGCCGAGAGCATGGTAGCCGCCATGGACAAAGAGGGCTTCGGTCACTGCACCAACGTCACGGAATGCTCGGTGGTCTGTCCCAAGGAGATCGACATCAAGGTCATCTCCCGGATGAATAGAGACCGAATAGGTGCGATTTTTCTGGTAGCCAGGCGCGCGTTAGCGGCGGATAATTCTTGAGTAGGGGGGCTCCGGAAAAGCGGAGCTGCAAAGTCCGACTAGATGCCAGGGGGTTCGCCATGACGTCTTGTACGATGTGCGCCAAGGATTTTCCGAAGGAATACAAGTATTGCCCGCTCTGTGGTCGTCCGTTCGACGACACGAATGACCCGAATTACTGGAGTCGCAAGGCGCTGGCATCGCGCATGGGTGGGGAAGAGCTCGCAGCCTCGATCCAAGCGCTCAAGCGCGCGTGCGAGCTGGCACCGATGAATGCACACTTGCTATCGGGACTCGCCAACTTGTACTACCGTGCGGGCGAGCTCGAGCGTTCCATCGAGACGTTCAAGCAGGCGGTTGCCATCAAACCGGACTATCCAGATGCGCATTACGACCTGGCGCTGTCCTACTACCGCACCGGAAAGATCAATCTCGCCATCAAGTCGCTGGAAAAGTGTATCGAGCTGAGCCGCGACTACCTGGCGGCCTACTACTGGCTGGGTATCACCTACTACCACGTCGGTAAGGAGGTCGAAGCCATCGAGGCCTTTAGGCATTTGCTCGCTCTCAATCCCGAGTCGGTCATCGCCAACTACCACGTGGGCGTCAGCTGTGCGGCGATCGGCCGCTACGACGAGGCGATCGCGAATTTCAAGCGGGTGCTCGAGGTTTGCCCGGACGACCAGGCGGCGGCTTACCACTTGGGAATGGCGTACTACAGCGCCAACAAAGTCAACGAAGCCACGAAGGTGTTCCGCCGCGCGGTCGAGAAGGATCCCGAGGATCGACGCGCGCAGAGCATGTACGAGATGCTGACCGAAGTGCCCGGCGTTTAGCGTTTAGCTCGATTGACTCTGCAAGCATGGCAACGCTAACGTCGTGACCATGGCTACGGTTACGCCTTCGGTTGAGGTTGTCGCAGGCCCGTCTGCGAACGCCGACGTGCTCGATGCTCGAATCGCGGCTTTGCGCCAGCGGTTTCCGCGCGCCGTGATCGATCGCTACCTCGAGCTCGTTCCACAATTCGGCGAGGGCGTTCTGGTCACGCCGGGCGCCGTCGTGGTCGGCGATGTTCGCTTCGGCAAGGACGTCTCGTTCTGGTATGCCTCGGTCGCTCGCGGTGATATTGCTCCGATCATCGTCGGCGATCGCTCGAACATTCAGGACGGAACGGTCATCCACGTCGCCGACAACACGCCCTGCGTGGTTGGTTGCGACGTCGTCGTCGGTCATCGGGTCATGTTGCATGCCTGCCGGGTAGAAGACGCCTGCCTCATCGGCATGCAGGCGACGGTGCTCGACGACTGCGTGATCGGGGAAGGATCGATCGTCGGTGCCGGCGCCGTCGTCACGCCGCGGACCGTGATTCCACCGCACAGTTTGGTGCTAGGGATGCCCGCGAAAGTCGTGCGCACGATTTCACCCGCCATGGCCGACGAGCATCGGGCCTTGGCGGGCAAATACGTGCGGGTGAAAGAGAACTATCTGCGGGACAGCCTCCGGTAGGACCTAGCCGAGCCTCGCGGCTGCCTGAAGCGGCGTCTCCTCGCCTTCGCGCATGACGGTAGCGTGGCCCAGGCTTCGTTCGGCGATGGCGTCGATGAGGGTGTAAGCGACGGGTACGACGACCAACGTAAGTAGCGTCGAGGTAATGAGGCCGCCGATCACCGCGATGGCCATGGGCGCGCGCAATTCGCCGCCTTCCGAAAGACCGACGGCGACCGGCACCATGCCGAAGATCATCGCGGCGGTGGTCATCAAGATGGGGCGCAAGCGCACTGCACCGGCTTGCAGAAGGGCGTCCTTGCGGGGGAGACCCTGGCGTCGGAGCGTGTTCGTGTAGTCCACCAGCAAGATGGCGTTCTTGGTGACGAGGCCCATCAGCAAGATGATGCCGATGGCAGTCATGATGTTGATTCGGCTGTGCGCCAAGGCGATGGCGCCTAGCGCGCCGACCATGGACAGCGGAAGAGACAACATGATGGTGAACGGATGCAGGAAACTCTCGAACTGCGCTGCCAGCACGAGATACACGATGATGATGGCGAGCAAGAGGGCAGAGATGAGGTAGCCGAAGGATTCCTTCATCACGTCCGCCATGCCTGCCCAGTCGGTGGTCATGGTGGCCGGGATCTTCTCCTTGGCTACCTTGTCGATGGCGGTGGTCGCCTGGCCAAGGGCGAGGCCTTTCAGGTTCGCGTACACGGTGATTTGGCACTGGCGATTCTGGCGTTCGATTTTGCCGGGCCCTTCGCCCGGGGTGATGTTCGCAACGTTGGAGATGTCGACCAACTGCCCGGTGACGGAGCGAATCTTCACGGTTGCAAGATCTTCCGCTCGCTGACGGAAGGATTCGTCGAGCTTCATGCGCACGTCGTGGCGTTCGCCGTCGACGGTGATCTCCGAAATTTTGTCGTTGGCCATCAGATTGCGGACGGTCATGGCGATGCTGGCGATGGGGACGCCCAGGTCGGCAGCGCGGTCGCGATCGATGTGGATCGCCAGCTCAGGCTTACCGCCGCGGTAGGAGGTGTCGATGTCGACGAAGCCGGGCTGCGATTTCATCCACGTGATCAGTTCGTCGGTGGCCTTGCTGATTTCGTCGTAGTTCTTGCCGCGCACGTTGAATTGAATGACGGCGCTACGGAAGGCGGAGCTGCCGCCGCCCATCGTCTGGAACGGCTCGACGGCATAGTTCACGTCGGTGCGGCCTAGCCATCCGGGCATTTGCTCGCGGACGTAGTCGATGGCTTGGAGTTGGGAAAAGGCACGCTCCTTCTTGGGCAACAAGTTGGCTTGGATCTCGGCCCGGTTGATTTCGGATTGGGCGTTCGCGCCGATGGTCACCAGGGTTTCTTTCACGCCCGGAACTGCGCGCACCCGGGTGGCGATCGCCTCGGCGGTGGTCTCGGTCAGCCCCAGCGAGCTCCCGGTAGGCATCTCCAGCTTCACGGAGAATTGTCCGCGATCTTCGGTGCCCATGAATTCCGTCGGAACGATGGTTGCAATGCCGATGCTGGCCACGAAGATCACGACGGCCGCGAAGATGGTGAGGAAGCGGTGCTTGAGCGCGCTTGCCAGCACGACCCGATACGCAGCTTCGATCTTGTCGAGCATTCCTTCGATGAAGCGGCCGATGGGGCCCTTGCTGGTGTGGGAGCGCAGAAAGCGCGACGACAGCATCGGCGTCAGCGTGAATGCGATGAACAGCGACACCGTGACGG
>CAZTTW010000293.1:0-6146 GCA_964616265.1 uncultured Myxococcales bacterium
CCGAAATGCAGGTGAGGCGTGATGGCATTGCCCGAGTTGCCACAGCGGCCGATGAGTTGCCCCGCGCGTACGAGGTCGCCGACTTTCACGGCGACTGAGCCGCGCTTTAAGTGTCGAAACTCGCTGAGCTCGTCGGAGGAGTGCTCAAGGATGACGAAGTTGCCAGCTTCGTGCTTGCGCGAGTCATGAAATGGCGACAGCTCGCGCGCGCCATCGTTTGCCCAGATTACTCGACCATCGGCCGGGGCCAAAATGGGTCGGCCGTAGCAGGGATGGTCGCCAAGGCGCCTGCGCCTGCGAAATTCGCGCTCGCTGACCGGCACGGCAGGAACGAAGTCCAGCGCGTAGGCCGCGTAGCCGCTGTGCGTGCTGGCCGTGTCCATGCCCTGCACCACGCCCCATGCTCCCGCGAAGGGCAGGCGCAACGTCGTCTTTTGGGCCGGAGCCGAGCGGAGGGCCACGGCCCCTGCCGGCGGTTCTTGCCGTGTCCTGGCTGTGCGTTGGGGGCGCGCCTCCGTTGCCGACGATGCGACCAGACCGAGCATGCCAATCCATGTCCGCCGCGCGAAACGCGGCAGTGCTTGACGCTGACGATGCTTCCGAAGCGGCATGTCCATCATCATAATCGCGATGGGCGTCTTCTTCGGGTCAATGGCGAGCCTTCGTTTCAGGATTCCGTCATGGCGGTAGCATGGTCTTTGTCCATGCACGCGGTTGCGATGCTGACCGCGCTCGGGGTGGCTGCCGTCTTGGGCGCCGCGTGGCCGTTGGCAATCGGAGCCGGTTTGTCTCTTTTGGGCGTCCTCGTTGCGGCGCGCGGCCGGTGGGGCCTGTCGGGTCTCTCCGGGCACTGGGGCGCCGCCAACGCCGTGACGGCTCTGCGACTCGGGCTGACACTCGGCATCTTGGCTCTGCACGGCTATCTGTGGCATTGGCTATCGGTCGCGGTTCTCGTGGTGGCATTCGCGCTCGACGCCGTGGATGGTGCGCTCGCACGGCGTAGGGCGACGGCCTCGGAATTTGGCGCCACCTTCGACATGGAGGTCGACGCCATCTTCGTCATGGCCGTCGGATTTATCATCTGGCAACGCAACGGCATGGCGCTTTGGGCGCTTCTTCCAGGGGTGCTTCGTTACGTGTACGTCGTTTGCCTCGATCTGATTCCGGCATCCGTCGCCCCTCGCCGCTCGCGCTTCGCGCGGTTGGCGTTTGTCTGCTCGACGTCGGCCCTGCTGGCGGGACTTGGCGCGCGCGGGCTGGCTGGCGGGCTGCTTGTTGGCCTTGGTGTGTTGGTGTCGACCGCCTCCTTTGGGCGTTCGTTCGTCGAGGCGTACCCGCGGTTGCTTTCGTTTTTGCGACACGAGCGCCTGCGACGATTCGTCTACCCGAGTCTGCTCTTCGTGCTCGCGTGGACCTGGCTGAACCTGGTCGTGAACGTCCGCTTTCCGGCGAGCGAACCCACGGGCTGGTACTTCCTGCCTGCGCTCGACGTGACCCTTCTCCTGGCAGCGTTCGGATTGCTCGGGCTCGTCGGCGCAAGACTGCCGTGGCCCGTGCGTCTCCTCGTCGTGCTGGCCTTGTTCCTCGTGCGCGCGCTCCGCATCGGCGACGGCGTGACCGGCCTCTACTTCGGCCAGGACTTCAACCTTTACATCAACGTCCCTCTCATTCCCGAGCTGATTCGCTTTACGCATTCGACGGTTGCGCCGGCGAAGTTCTACGCGGGCGCGGTCGGCGCGCTGGTGGTGGTCGCGCTCTTTGTCTTCGCCACCGATCGGGCCGTGAAGTACGCGGCGGCGTTCTTTCGAGTTCGTTGGCGCGTGGCTCTCTTCGCTGTCCTGGCATTGCCGTTTGTCATTGCGTCCCACTTCCTCGACCAAGATCCACGCTACAACCAGCGCTCTGCCGGCGCTTTCGGAGCAAGCGTGCTGCCGCGCCTTTCGCGTGAAGCCACCTTTTTGGTGAACGTCTACGACCACCGGGCTGCCATCGCGCGCACGATTTTCGAGATGCAAGAGCAATTGCGACGAACGCCGTCGCACCTCGAGCGTCTACATCACGCCAACGTGTATCTGTTTTTCGTGGAGTCCTACGGCGCGACGGTGATGAATCGACCCTTCTTCGCCGAAAAGGCCGTGCCGGTCCTGCGCAACGTGCAAGCGAGTCTTGGCCAGAAGGGCTTTTCCATGGCCTCGGGACGGCTCGACTCCGCCACGTACGGTGGGATGTCGTGGCTTGCACACGCAACTCTTCTGACCGGTGTGCGCACCGTCAATCAATTGCAGTACGACATTCTCGGCGTCAGTCGCCCGCGAAGTCTCGCGCGCATCATGCACGAGGCCGGCTATCGCACGCTGCTGGTTGCGCCGAACACCAACCGGGTTTCACCCGGTGCGGACTTCTACGATTTCGACGTTACCTACCGCAATTGGGACTTCGATTACGTCGGGCCACCTTTTGCCTGGGCGAGCATGCCCGACCAATACGTCGTGGACTTCGTGCGCCGCCACGTCATCGACGAAGCGACCGGGCCGATGTTTTCGACGTACGTCCTCGTCTCCAGTCACGCCCCGTGGAGCCACATTCCAACCATGGTGGAGGATTGGTCCGAGGTGGGCAACGGCGATATCTACAATCGCCATCCCTTCAAGCATACGCAAACCAACTGGCCCGATTTCTCGAACGCGTCGGAGCCCTACGTGACCAGCATCGCGTACGACCTTCGGGTCCTGCAGCGCTATCTCGTCGACTTCATCAAGGACGACTCGCTGGTCATCATCCTCGGCGATCACCAGCCGGTCTCGGAGCTCACCGGGAATTCGTCGTCGTGGGCCGTTCCTGTCCACGTGCTCAGTCGCGATCCTGCTTTGGTTGAGCCTTTCGTGACCCGCGGCTATGCTCGCGGCATGGTTCCGAGCGATGCAAGTGCGCCGATGGAGTCTTTCCTGGTCGGCTTCCTCAACGACTTTTCCGGCGGGGCGAGCTGACCAGGGCATTTGTTTGTCGGCCATGGCGCTTCCATCGTCCGAGAGTCGCCGATCCATGGGACGACGACAGTGCTTCGTGGTTCCTGACCTTTCTGGTCCAGTGACCGGCGGAACACTCTTCAATCGCATGCTCATCGGCGCGCTCAAGCGGATGGGCTGGACCTGTTCCGTAGCGACGCCGGCCGAGGCGTTGGAGATCCTTTCGTCCGCCGACGGTGTCGACGACGTCTGGATCGACACTCTTTACCTCGACGACTTTGCAAGGTTGGCTGCGCGGGCGGCGGCGGGCATTCGGGTGGGACTTCTCGTGCACTATTTGCCGTCGCTGGTCCGCTTTGGTGACGAGCTTCGTGCAGACGAGCTCTCGAGCACGGAAGCGCAAGCCTTGGCGTCTGCCGACCTCTTCCTGGTGCCGAGCGCCTTCATGCGCGAAATGCTTGGACGCTTGACCGGAACCCGACTGCCGATCCTTTGTGTCGAGCCGGGCAATTTGGCCCAAAAAGGCGACGTGATTGCCGGGCCGCCAGTCCGTGCCGCGTTGGTGGCGAATCTTGTCCCCGGCAAAGGCATCGAGCCTTTCCTGGCGAGTTTGGCCGGCAAAATTCGGCACCGCGACATCTTTCACCTCTCCATTGTTGGCGGCGCGAGCCTCGACCCAAAATACGCCGACCGCTGCATGGCGCTCGGGCAAGATTCTCGGCTGCGTGGCCGGGTACGCTTCCTTGGCGGCCTTTCGCCACTCGAGACCGTACGGCTGATGGCCGACTGTAATCTGGTGCTGTCGACGTCGACCATGGAAGCCTACGGCATGGCCATTGCCGAGGCCCGCACCCTCGGCCTTCCCGTCGTCGCGCGCGCCGGCGGCAACATCGCTCGATTGGTGGAAGCGTCGTCGGGCGGCGAGGTGGTGGCCAGTGCCGACGAGCTGGCCGAGGCCTTTCTCGTCGTCTGTCGCGACGCCCACGAGCACGCGCGCCGCCTGGACCAAGCGCGCGCCAACGCCTTATCCCCCCGTTCATGGACCGATGCTGCTTTGGATTTCGAGACCCAGGTGTTGGCGCCTTCGCTGTCGTCGTCGCGTGCGCAAGCCAGGCACGAAGGTGCGCATGAGGATTAGGCGACGCGAGCTGTGGTTCGTCGGACCGAAGAAGGTCGAGCTTCGCGAAGGCGCGCCCGGTCCGGCACTTGGCCCGGGACAGGTGAAGGCGCACGCGCTCTATTCGGCGATCAGTCAGGGCACCGAACTCTTGCTTTACCGGGGCGAAGGCCCGCAGGTTTTTGATTCGTCCCTGTTGTCCGAGGCGGTTCAAGGCTTTCCCTTGCGCTACGGCTACTGTTGGGTTGGTCAAATCGTGGAGAGTGGGGCAGCGGACGTTTCCATGGGTCAGCACGTCCTTGCGCTGCGGCCGCACGGCGACGAGCACGTGCTCGCCGCCGACGAAATGCGCGTGTTGCCGGATGCCGTTCCGCCGCTTCGGGCGACCTTGGCACCGATGCTCGAGACGGCGGTGAACATCGTTTGGGACTCGGGAGTAGGACTTGGCGATCGCGTGGTCGTGCTGGGCGGCGGAGTCGTCGGCTTGCTCGCGGCGATGTTGTGTAAACGCGCCGGTGCGTCCGTTGTCGCTATGGTCGAGCCGTCAGCGCGACGGCGACACTGTGCCCAGCTCTTGGGCGTCGACGAGGCTCGGCCGCCCGAAGAGGATGCTCCGGCCGCCGACGCTGACGTGGTCATCGAGGCGACCGGAAGCCCGGCGCTGCTCGACCGCGCCATCGCGCACGCGGCCTTCGAAGCGACCATCGTGGTTGCGTCGTTTTATGGCGAGCGGCGCACGCCGATCTCGCTCGGCGATGCCTTTCATCGCCGCCGCCTGCTGCTCAAGTCCAGCCAAGTCTCGCACCTGCCGGCGGCCAAGCTTGCGCGCTGGTCGCATGCGCGTCGCTTTGCCCTGGTACTGGAATTGCTGGTTGATTCCAGACTGGACGGGCTCATCGACCCTGCAGTTCCGTTCGACGTCGCTCCCGCCACCTACGCGCGACTGGATGCCGATCCAGGAACGGCCTTGCACACGGTCTTTGCCTACGACTTGCAGCAAAGGCGAGTCTGAGCCAGGGTAGTGGCATGTTCAGCGTTGGCGTTTCCGATCACATTATGGTGGCGCACAGCTTCGCCGATCCATTCTTCGGTCCCGCGCAGAGACTGCATGGAGCAACCTACGAGGTGGAGGTCGAGGTGCGCGCCGCAAGCCTCGGCAGCCATCACGTCGTCATGGACATCGGTGCTTTGCGGGCGATGGTGCGCGCCGCAGCCGCGGGTGTCGACTACAGCAATCTCGATGACCATCCGGCCTTTCCCGGCCGCACCTCGACGACCGAACGTCTTGCCGAGTTTTTTGCAGAGACTATCGCGGACGCCATCGCTGAGTTGCCCGCCGACGGCCGACCCATCGAACCCTCGGTCCTGCACGTGCGTCTGCGCGAGTCTCCCAATGCCTGGGCCGCCTTCGAACGACCAATTCCCTAGATAGGCAAGCCCTGGTGTTGCTACGCCGTGGGCCGAGTTTATGGCATACTCCGTCACATGCGAATCATCAGACGCTATTCCAACCGCAAGCTGTACGACACCAATGAGAGTCGCTACGTGACGCTCACCCAAGTCGCTGCGCTGGTTCGCGCTGGCGAAGAGATCAGGGTGATCGCCAAAGATACCAACAGCGACCTGACCGCTGCCACACTCGCCCTCATCATCTTCGAGGAGGAAAAGCGTGGCCCTCGGCTGCCCGTCCTGGGGCTTCGGCGGATCATCCAGACCGGCGAGATCTAGCGCGCTCGCTGTGCGCCCATGCGCACCAGGGCTTGGCGAAGGCTCGGCCAATTGTTCGGATCGTGGTAGCGCAAGAAAGCCTCGTGGAGTCTTCGGTAGGGCTCTCCTTTGACGACCGGCACGTCGGGGGGACTGTCCGGAGGCACGCCATGCCCTTTTCGTCCCGCATCGGTCCAGTAGTCGCGCGCGCGAGTGGGCAGGTTCTGATAATGTCGGCACTATGACGTTCGAAGACGAAGGCAAGAGTCTTGGGGCCGGCCAAGAGATCCCAGACGTTCTGCCTCTGCTTCCGGTTCGCGATCTGGTCGTGTTTCCGTACATGATCGCGCCACTGC
>CAZTTW010000294.1:0-3681 GCA_964616265.1 uncultured Myxococcales bacterium
TTCCGCTTCCGGCCGCCCAAATCCTACGAAAGGCGCTCGCCATCGACCCCGACCAGCGCTACCCCACCGCGATGGCATTCGAGCTGGAGCTTGCACCTCATATGGGAACTCGGGCGGAAACGGGACGCCTGATGGACGTGCTGTTCCCAGCCGAGCTACGTCGCGATTTGCGCTGAGACTACAGGCACTGATCCAGTGTTATGACCTCGGTCGAGCCGTTCGCCCTGGTCAACGTGGCCTCTCCGCAAAGCGCCGTGAATGACAGCGTCTCGGTCTTGCTCTTGTCGGGGCCCGCCGAGAAAGTCGTGGTGACCCTTCCGCTCGACGGATAACAACACGCAATGTTGCCGTAGGCCACGTTGTCGAATGTCGTCGCGCTGGTGACGTGCGCGAGGTTGTGTTGCACGTAGACGGTGCCGCTGACGACCCGTCCGATTCCCGATCCGGTGACCGTGATTCCGCCCGCGTTCGTCGATACGGTGTGATCCCACAGGCGAACGGAATCCACCGTGCCGGTCAGGTGGCTACCATGGATCACCAGTGTGCGGCTAGCGTTGCACCCCGAAGCACCACACGTCAGGACGACGCCGTCGTTGCCTGGAGCGGGCGAGACAGTCGCGTCCCAACCGGTGCCTGCGCCGTTGGTATTGTGAGTGATGGCGTAGTTGTTACCCATCGGTCCAGTCAGTGTGCGCGTGTTTCCGCTTGCGGAGGTCGTACGGGTCAGGCTGCAATTCGCCGCCTGATTGTCCATGAAGGGCGCCCTCGCATCGCAACTGGCGCCGTAAGCGAGGGTGAAGGCGCCGCTCCAAATCGCGGACGCTGTCTTGCCGTTGCCCCAGGTCACGGAGCAGCTGACCGGCGTATACGTGTAGGGATCGGCAGCCGGCCCGCTGTACGGCGGGCTCAAGGTCGCGCCGGCGCAGGTCCATGACGCCGCGAAGGCAGGCCTAATCGGAGTGATGTGGTCCCAGATTCGTTCCCCAAGGCCACGCTGCTGCCGGGGCACGAGCTCGAGACCGAGGGCAGCCTCGCTTTCGGTATTGTTCATCGCACCGCTGACCGCGCTGACCGCTACTTCCGAGCCCGTGACTTCCTCTTTGTCGGTCGACGGACAACCGGAAAGGCCAAGGACGGCCAGGCAGGGCCAAGCCATGGCGACCAAGGGTAGGTTCTTCCATGAAATCATCGATTCCTCCTGCATTCGTGAAAGCTGTCCTTCCATTGGACACGGCAGGACCTGAAAACAGCAAACGCACACGCTCGTGCTTGCCTCCATTGTCCCACGGGTGGCGCGGCCTTGCTCCTACCTCGACCCTAGTCCTTGCGCGGGATGTGTCGGCTGCTAGCCTTTCCGATATGGCACGGCAGGCTACTTCGCAAAAGTTGTCCATAGGCGCACTTTCGTTGGGCATGGTTTTTCTGGCGATGTGTTTGCCGGCTTGCGAATCCTCCGAGCCGGCGAATGGTACGCTCCAATGCGGCACTACGGATCCGCGCTGTCCCTCCGGCGAGGAATGCGTGGCGGCGACAAATACGTGTTGGAAGATTGGTACCTACGACGGTGGCGTTGGCGTGGATGGTGCCGCGAGCCTGGACGGCTCTCTGTCGGTCGAGGCCGGCCATCCGCTCGACAGTGCGCTGCCGGTAGATTTGGCCGCCATTGATGTGCCCCTGTCGTCCGTGGACGGCGCGGGCGCAGCGGACGCCGCCGATATCGCAATCGCGATCGATACGTCGGTCGACCAATCCATCGACGTCGGGAAAGACGCGTCCGACGCAAAGCCCGCCGCGGACATGACTCCCGACGGATTGGCGTCGCTAAGCTGTTCCGAGCTGTCGACCGCTTACGACAGCGCGTTGGCCAAGGCCAGGGTTTGTACCGTGAAATCGACCGGTGCTTGTGCTCAAACCGTCCGCGGCGGTATTCAGTGCGGCTGCAATGTTCCCATCGATGGTACGCAGACATCGGCCATCGCAACCATGGATGCGCTTCGCAAGGCATGGACGGACAAAGCTTGCACAACGGTGTGCCCGGCCATCTACTGCATTCTCTACACGGGCGCGACGTGCTCGTCCGACGGATCGACCACCGGTACGTGCGTCGGTACGCTCACTACACTCTTGACTCCCTGAGCGTCGTCAGGCGCCAAGCATGCGCTTGGGATCGACGACGGTGTCGAACGCTTCGGCCGTCAGCACGCCGAGGGCGACGGCCGCCTCGCGCAGAGAAAGCCCTCGCTCGTGGGCAGTGCGCGCGACCCTCGCCGCTTGGTCGTAACCGAGAGCGGGCACCAGCGCCGTCACCAGCATGAGTGATTGCTGCACGTGCTCGTGAATGCGGTCGCGGTTCGGCTCGATTCCTTCCACGCAGCGAAGGCGAAACGAAGCGCAAACATCGCTGAGTAAGCGCACCGATTGCAGAAAGCCGTGAATGATGACCGGCTTGTAGGTGATCAGTTGCAGTTGGCCCTGGGAACCGGCGAAGCTGAGCGCGACGTGGATGCCCATCACCCAGACGCAAACCATGGCCAATGCCTCAACCTGCGTCGGGTTGACCTTGCCAGGCATGATCGAGCTGCCGGGCTCGTTGGCGGGAAGCTCGAGCTCGCCCAGTCCCGCCCGCGGACCGGACGCTAGCCAGCGCACATCATTGCCAATCTTGAGCAACGCTGCCGCGAGCGAATTGAGCGCGCCCGAGGCCAGCACGAAATCGTCGTGGCTCGACAGTGCGGCGAATTTATTCGGGGCCGACGTGAACCGCCGCCCGGTCAAGGTGGAAAGATCTGCCGCCATGGTCGTGCCCCAGTTGGCCGGTGCGCTCAGTCCGGTTCCGACGGCCGTGCCGCCGATGGCCAGTGGCCGCAATCGTTCCAGCGCTTGCTCGATGGCAGAAGCGGCAGCCCGCAATTGCGTCGCCCAACCGCTCGCCTCGTTTCCCAGGGTCATCGGGGTTGCGTCCATCAGGTGTGTTCGGCCGAGCTTGATGATATCCGCCCACGCCGCAGCTTTGCTTTCGAACGCCCCGGCGAGCGCGCGCAGCTCGGGCAGCAAGCGATCCTCGAGCGCGGCGACCGCGGCCATGTTCATCGCCGTAGGGAACACGTCGTTCGACGACTGCGCAAGATTCACGTGATCGTTTGGATGCACGAGATGCTTGTCGCCTCGTCGCCCGCCCAGCAGCTCGCCCGCGCGATTGGCGAGGACCTCGTTGACGTTCATGTTGGTCTGCGTGCCGCTGCCAGTCTGCCAGATCACCAAGGGAAACTCGTTGGGCCACTGTCCTGCCAAGATTTCGTCCGCCGCCTGCACGATGGCGCCGGCGAGGCGCGCGTCCAAGGCTCCGCGCTTGGCATTCTCCCGAGCCGCTGCCTTCTTCACCAGGACAAGGGCGGCAATGACTTCGTTGGGCATGCGCTCGCCGCCGATGGGGAAGTTGCCGAGCGAGCGCTGGGTCTGCGCGCCCCACAAATGCTCATCGGCGATCTCGACCGTTCCCAGCGAATCGGTTTCCGTACGGCTGGCCATGGGATCCTCCCAGACTGTGCGTCCTACGAGATTCTGGCTAGCGCGCGCGGTGTCTGCAAACAGTCAAGTCGCGGACGTGGTGCTAATACACGACGCCCGGCGGGATCTTGCACTCGGTGGTGCAGTAGACCAGCGCGCCCGCGTCCGTCGACG
>CAZTTW010000294.1:3781-6141 GCA_964616265.1 uncultured Myxococcales bacterium
GGCGGGATCTTGCACTCGGTGGTGCAGTAGACCAGCGCGCCCGCGTCCGTCGACGGTGACTGGTTACGATCGAGGGTCATGCCGTTCTTGCTGCCCAGGTCGCATTCTTCGCCGCGAGCCGTGTCCACCTGCCCGTCGCCGCAGAAGTGCGCCTTGGTGCAGCCGAAGGTACAACCCCCTTCGCCGTACTGCATGCCGTTATTCTTGCCGTCGTCGCATTCCTCGGTTCCGTTGACGATGCCGTCGCCGCAGAACGGCCCCCATTTGCATTGGGTCGTGCAGCCGCCGTAGGCCGAGTCGCTGTTGTCCTTGCCGTTGTCGCATTCCTCGTCGGCGACCGCCACGCCATCGCCGCACGTGGGCGCGCAGACCGAAGCAGCAGCGTTGAAGCCGGTGAGGGTCAGTTTGAACGTCGAGGCGGTGGTATGGCGCTCGGCATGGAAGACCGCGACCTCGTACACGTTGTCCGGCTTCATGTCTCCCAGCTTGGACGCGGTTGTGGCGTCGAGGGTGACCGAGCCTGGCGTCGCCGAGTGAAGACCGCCCAGGTCGACCGCCAGCTTCCGGTTGATGAAGACCCAGAAGTCGTCGTCGCCCACGAAGTCGAGCTGGTAGCTCTTGGTAGCATCGTACTTGAACCAGTAGCGCACCTCGCTCGTGAAGCTGAAGTTGTGCTTGCGCTGATTGCCGTTCGCGTCCAGATCCCATGGAATCGCTGGATCGTAAAGGGCGGGAATCTGCGCGCCGGTAAGCTCGGACGCAGAAAAGGGGTCGTTGTCGATGGGGAAGAAGAGCGGATTGCCGTCGACGCCCGTCTTCCATTGTTCGCCATTGGCGCCGTAGCGGTTCACGTAGGCGCCGCTTGCGAGCTTCCAAAGCGCCAGCTTGCTGGCGTTGGGATGATTCACGTTCGCGGTCGAGCGATACCACGTCTTGAAGGTGTCGGCGCTCGCGACGTCGACACCTTGATCCGTCACGCCGGTGAAGACCGGCTTGCCGTCGCTGTCGAGCGTGTCCTTGACCATTCCCACGCACTTCTGATCGCTGCCATTGGTCGGGCAGCCAACGTCGTCGTTGGGTTCGAAGTCCGTGGGATTGTGCATCTTGAAGTCGCGGAAGATGGCTGGCACCAGCATCTTGTCGCCCAGCTCGGGCTGCTTGCAGGTCCAGCCGGACTCGACTTTGCAGTCCTTCGAACAGCCGTCACCACTCGCCGCATTGCCGTCGTCGCAGTCTTCGTTGAGCACGATGCCGTCGCCGCATTTCGAGGTGCAGGCGCCGCTCGAGCAATCGGGTTCGATCTGGCAGTCTTCCGAGCAGCCGTCGAACGGCATGGTGTTGCCGTCGTCGCAGCCTTCGGCGCCTTCCTTCTTGCCGTCGCCGCAGACGGTCTTGCTGCAGACGCTGGGGGTGCCGTCGCATTTCCAGCCGGGCTCGACCTTGCACAGAGTCGAGCAGCCATCGCCGTTTTGCGTATTGCCATCGTCGCACGCTTCGCCGGTGCTCAGGATGCCGTCGCCGCACTTGGGCGTGCACGGTTTGCCGGGCACGCGGCACTGCCAGCCCGTCTCGACGGTTTTGCAATCAGCCGAGCAACCGTCGCCGCTCTTCGTGTTGCCGTCGTCGCAAGCCTCGTCGGAAGTAAGCAAGCCGTTGCCGCACTCCGCGAGGTTCTTGCAGGGCTGGCCCGGCTTCGCGCACTCGTAGTTGCTTTCCACCTGGCAGATCTTGCTGCAGCCGTCGCCGCTTTCCGTATTGCCGTCGTCACATTGCTCGGTTCCGTCGAGGACGCCGTTGCCGCACGTGCTTTGCGGAGTGTCGACACTGGCGTCGGACGGAGGGAGCACGACCGAGATGCCGCTGCCGCCAGCGCCGGTGTTGCCCGTCTGGCCCGCATTACCGGCAGCCCCCGTTTTACCGCCTGAGCCTTCGCCGAGCGCTCCACTGATCGTAGGCGAGCACGCGGCGAGGCTTGCACCAGCGACGACGAGGCAGAGGTGAAAGGTAGTGGCAAGCCCAACCCTGGCGGGGTTAGACGACAATTGCGGTCCGCTATTCCTCATGGATACCTCAGAAGAAGTTGCCGCGGTCTCGACTTGGCGATCAGGAACGACTGGTAGCTAGGACGTGCTCGCGCGGGCGGATGGCGCGATCCGTTGGAACTCTGAAATAGCAGAGCCGTGCGCGCAAATCATCAAAATACACCATCCGCGGAGTCGAATACGAAAGCGTCGCGGGATGTCGAAGGAGATCGACGCAGGCTTGGTCGCGGAGTCGCCGCCGGCCCTGGGCTCGCCGCTAAAGCTCGTTGCGGAGTTGCCGATGTGCAGTAATCCACCTTCGGCCAGCGGAAGCGTTGG
>CAZTTW010000295.1:0-6131 GCA_964616265.1 uncultured Myxococcales bacterium
CAAGCCCAGCAACATCTTCCTGTGTAGCGATTGGCAGGGCAATCGGACCGCGCGCGTGCTCGACTTCGGCATCTCGAAGGTGGGCGGAGTTTCCAGCAGCGGCCTCACCCAAACGGGCGATATCGTAGGAACGTCACAATACCTATCGCCGGAGCAGGCCGCTGGGTTTCGCTACGTGACCGAGCAGACCGATCAGTATTCGCTCGGCGTCGTCATGTATGAATGCGTGACGGGGCAAACACCTCACCGTGGGCAGCCCATCTACACGCTGCTCCGGCGCGTCGCGGAGGGAGTGCACGAACCGCTGCACGTGCTTCGCCCAGATTTACCGCGAGAGCTCGAAGCCATCATCGAGCAAGCCATGAGTGTCGAGCCGCGCGACCGCTTTCCGTCGGTGCAGGATCTCGGCCGCGCGCTTTTCCCTTTTGCTTCGCAAGACGTGCAGCGCAGGTTTGACGATTTCTACCATCGGGTGGACGAGAATCGCTGGCCGGAAAGCTCTGGCTGGCGAAAGCCGGCCACGACTGCGAGGACGGTGTTTCTGCCGCGCAAGCCGGTGCCTACCTGGCAACGTCGAACCACGCACACATCTTCTCGACCAGTCCGAGCCCGATCGCATCGTGGGCTCCCCGCTTTGGCGTCGGCCGATGCTGACTCGCGGCGCGGCTGGCCCTATGCCTTGCTCGCGCTTCTGCTGGTGGCGGGGGCGGTGGCGGTGGTCTGGCTGGCGCGCCGCTAGTGCCATTGTCACTTGCATTCTCGGCGGCCGGAGGGCAGCTTACCGGCCGTGAAACCAACCGTCTTGCTGTTTGACGTTGACGGCACTCTGGTAACGACGTGCGGAGCCGGACGCCGGGCTATCGAGCGCGCCTTCGAACTGCGCCACGGAACCAAGGAGATTTTGTCCTTTTCCTTCGGTGGCATGACCGACAAGGCGATCATTCGCACCGCGCTGCTGGCTCTTGGGCGTCCGTATGCCACGGAAGGCGATCTCGAACGCGAAATGGACGAGATGCTGTCCTTCTATTTGGGCGTTCTCACCGAAGAGGTCGCGCGAACGAAGATCCGTATTCACGACGGCATGCTGCGAGCGATGGACATGGCCGATGCTCGGCAGGACGTCGCGCTGGGCCTCGGAACGGGCAACGTCCGCAAAGGCGCAGAAATCAAACTGGGATGCGTCGGTATCTATCAGCGCTTCAGCTTCGGCGGCTTCGGCGATGACTCTATCGATCGGCCGACGCTTTTGGCGGCGGGCGCGCGGCGAGGGGCAGAGAAGCTCGGTTTGCCGCTCGAGAATTGCCGTATCGTCGTGATTGGCGACACGCCCAAAGACATCTCTGCCGCGAAGGCCATCGGTGCCGAGTCGGTTGCCGTAGCAACTGGCATGCACGGCATCGCCGAGCTCGAGCAATGCGACCCCACCGCGGCGTTCGCGAATCTCGCCGATCCGCGCGCTGAGGTCGCACTCTTCGGAAGAACTTAAGAAACGCGTGCGGAGCCTGCCAGCTCTGCTGGCAGCGAAGCGTCGCGGGAGGGTTTGGGAACCCTCCCAGGGTTCCCCTTAGGACGGTATGTTGAACAGGATGCGCTCGCCGTCGACGACGGCGGGATAGGTTTCCAGCGGGCGCGGCGGTGGACCTTCCAGCACCTTGCCGCTCAGATCGAAAACGGCGGCGTGGCACGGACACTCGATCTTCTGGCTATCCGTCGAGTAGTTGAGGTCGCAGAACTCGTGCGGGCATTTCGCTTCGAACGCGTGCGCCGAGTTTTCGCCATCACGGATGAGCAAGAGCTCTTTGCCGCGAATGCGCGTGACCATGGAGCCGCCGACCGTCTTGAGCTTCGGAGCCTTCGCCAGCGGAACGGCGACCCAACTCTTGCCGCCCGCCAGTGCAGCCTTCGGCCACGCTAGCAGGGCAACAGCCACTCCCGCCAGGGTTCCAAAGAAACCACGGCGCGATGACTGCGTGAGATCTTCCGATTTGGGCGCAGACGATGGTGTCCGATGACAGCCGCAATCCTTCGACATGGCTTAGTACTCCCTCGTGATGTTGAAACCGATGACCAGCTTGTTCCACTGACGATCGGTGTTGGTCAGGTAGCCGTCCGCGGTGATGTATTGAGTGTTGCCGCAGACCAGAGCGAACGTGTGACGGCTCGTGAAGTACTTCACACCCGCCGAGAAGGCGGGATTTTTCGAGCAGTAGCCGGCAACGCAGGACACGAGCTCGGCGTCCAAGGCGACCGGCGCGGCCAAGCGGGCTTCGACACCCACGGCGCCCGCGGTCGACCAGGCCTTGTCCTGGTTGTACTTCGTGTCGTTCGTCGAGTTCGAGTGGTAGAGCCACGCCGCCGAAATGAGCACGCGGTTGAGCAGAAGGCGCGTCGCCAGGAGCTGGCCGTAGAAGCCGTGCGCGTCCGAGGTGTTGGGCTGCGAGAACCAGGTGACACCGCCGCGCACGCCAACGTCGATGCCTGCCACGTCTTGCGAAAGCGCGCGGTAGCGGAAATCGAGCTCGTAGGTATCGGTGGCCGAGGTGCCGGCGCGGTAAATGCCGACGTCCAGGTCGTCGATCACGCCGTAGCGGAGACCGAGGCCGACCTGAAGCGGGCCATCGAAGCCGAGGAAGTTGTTCCCCATGTCGGCCCAGGGATGCTTGCTGTCCTTGTTGTAGATAGCCTGGGACGCGCGGTGGTCGATGACGAAGTCGAAGCCGCCCTTGCGAACCGTGCGGGCAGTCTGCAACGCGAGAATGCGAATCGGCACTGGAAAGCCTTTGCCGTACCAGCCTGCGGCTGGATCCTCAGTCTCCTGCAGATCGGGTACCTCACTGAGCGTTTCGATCTCGCTCTCCGAAGGCTTGGCGACTGGCGGGGAGATCGGCGGGGCGACCGGCGCTGGCGCGGCTGGCGCCTCGGACGGCTTCGCGGCAGCTTCGGGCGCAGCCGCCGGAGCGGCTGTTTCGGCCGGTGTTGCGGTGTTTTCCCCAGCGGCGTCGGTGGCCCCTTCGGCACTGAGAGTGAAAGACAAAAGAACAAGAGCAAAATTTGTCATGGCCGTCCTAGTTATTGGGGGGTGCCCTGCGTGATCCAGTCTTGGAGCGCTTGCGTTTCCGCCGCGGTCGGCGCTTTGCCGGAAGGAGGCATGGTGCCGGATTCGATGGCGTCGTGAGCTGCCGACGCGTTGGCTTTGGCGTCGTTGTAGGTGTCGAGTGCGGGCGGAATGGCTAGGGCAGGGCTGTGGCACCCGGTGCAGTACTTGTCGAGAATTGGCTTGATGGCCTGCGTGTAGGTAACGGGGCCGTCCGTGCCTCCCCCTCCGCCGTCGAACCCTGTCGAACCAGCCACAGCGCTGTCCGTTGGCTGGTCACCTTTGGGGTTGATCTTGTCGCCGCAGGCGAACAAGAAGGTCGATGCCATCACGCCGGCAACGATTGCTTGTGAAAAACGTAACATGAACGCTCCTTTTTCGACGCCAATAGCTTGAGTAGAAGACGGCCTAGTTTCCTCAATCAGCCCTCCGGATGCAAGCATCAACCGTCGGCAAGTAAACGCAGCCGTCAGTCGGACGGTTCAATTCGGGCCATAATTCGGCCGAGATTTGGCAGCTGACTGCGCAGGGAACGCTCGATTTTCTCGGTGAAATCGTGGGCTTCTTTGATGGATGTGGAGCCGGGTAGGGTGCATCGAAAGGATAGGGATAATTCAGACCCGCAACACCTTATTTCGATATTTTGCGGGGCCTTGGCGGGGTCTTGCAGCTCTGGAATTCGCGCCAGCAGGGTGGTGATGTTCTCCGAGTCGGCGGTCGACGCCAGCGTTGTGGGACGTGTCTCGCCGGCCGGTTCGATGTGGCTCACCACGCGGCATAGGCGGGGAATGCTCGCGCGCAGCTCCTCGTCGATTTCCTTGCTGCGCCGGTGGGCTCGCGACAGCGACAAGTCGGCGCTCATTTCGAGATGCATTTCGAGCGTCAATCCGGATTCATCTTCGTAGATGGCCAGATTGTGGGCGGCGGTGTCGTGCGAGGCGGCGATGCGACGGGCGGCTGCAAGAATGTCCTCGCTGAATTCTTCCGCGGGCTCGACGTGCACGACGATATCGGCGCTCGGCAATTCGCGTTTGATGGCCGCTTCCGCGCCGCAGGCGATTTCGTGGCTGCGCTGCAGGGACTCGCGCCGGTCTACGACGAGGGACAAATCGATGAACACCTCGGGGCCGCTCCGCCGAACGCGGACGTGGCGGACATCGCGTACGCCGTCGACGCGAGCGAAGCCGGCAATTCGCGCAGCCAGATCCGAGGGCACGGTGTCGAGCAGATCTGCGATGGACTTCTTGCCGAGCTGAACGCTGACGATGACGACAACCACCGCGACGCCGAAGCCGGCCACGGCGTCTGCCTTGGTCAGCCACGGAATCTGGAGCGCATGCGCAACGAAGACGCCGGCAAGGCCGAGAAGCACGACCAAGGAGGACCAAATATCGGTGGCGAAGTGCAGGGCATCTGCTTCCAGAGCCTGACTCTCGTATTTTTGGGCCACGCGACGGAGCGCGCGCGAGCGCGAGTAGTCCACCCCGATGGAGGCGATCACCACGAGGAAGGACCAGAGGTTGGCCTGGACGTGGATTTCCGCGCGGAAGAACAGCCGCGTGACGGCTTCCTTGATGATCCAGGCGCAGGTGCCGAGCAAGAGAAGGGTCTCGAACAGGGCGGAGAGATTCTCGATCTTTCCGTGGCCGTAGGCGTGCTCGCTGTCGGCCGGGCGTCCGCTGGCGCGAACCGCCCACAGCGTCACCAAGGCCGCCACCAGATCGAGTCCAGAATGCAGGGCTTCCGCGAGCACGCCCAGGCTGCCAGTCCAAAAGCCGATTCCAATCTTGGTGCCGGTGAGGAGAAGAGCGGCGAGAACCGAGGTGAGCGCGACGCTGCTTTTCTCGCTGCTCCCGTGGCCGTGGTGGTGGTGCCCAGACATCGCTGTCTATCGACTATATCGTAAAGAGCAGAAAAGACCCTCGGAGGCACCTTTCGCGGGTCGAATATGGTTGCGCCGAGTGCTCGATGGTTATACTGACCTCGTGGGTGAAGGACGTTCGGGAGGCTGCAACTGGCACGAACTTGTGGACCCCAAAGGCTTGCTCTCGACGTATCGAGTAGCTCATGCGAAATCCATTCTCGCTACCATCCATTCTCCCCAAGCGCCTGGTGCAACCGGGCCGAGCCGCCGTCGCGGCGAACATTGCGGCGCGCCTCGTGGAAGCCGCCGCCGCGGACGGCGAGGCCCTCTACACGCAGCATGGTAGCTCGGCTACCGGGCTTTCGCAGGAGGAAGCCGAGCAGCGTCTGGAAAAGTACGGCGCCAATGCCGTAGCTCAAGAGGAAGGCCATAGCTGGCGGAATCTCTTGTTCATGGCGGTGCTCAATCCGCTGGTGATTCTGCTC
This sequence comes from uncultured Myxococcales bacterium, assembly GCA_964616265.1. GTDB lineage: Bacteria > Myxococcota_A > Polyangia > Fen-1088 > Fen-1088 > Fen-1118. The sequence goes on from CAZTTW010000295.1 coordinate 5,444, forward strand.
TCGCTGCTCGCGGTGCTGTCGGCGGTTACCGGCGATCTACGCGCGGCGATCGTAATGCTCCTCATGGTCGTTCTCGGTGTTGCCCTGCGTTTCGTGCAGGAAGCGCGCGCCGACACGGCAGCGGCCAAGCTGAAGGCCATGATCAGCGTGACCGCAACCGTGTTCCGCGACAGCAAGCTGCGCGAGATCGCCTTGGCGGAGTTGGTCCCGGGCGACATCGTTCGTCTGGCCGCGGGCGACATGATTCCCGGCGACGTACGGATCCTGACGTGCAAGGATCTCTTCATCATTCAAGCCAGCCTGACCGGCGAATCGATGCCGGTCGAGAAGTTCGATGGGCGCGAACCATCGTCGGCCACGTCGCCGCTCGAGCTCAAGAACATCTGTTTCCTCGGCACCAGCGTCGAGAGTGGAACCGCGACCGCGATGGTCGTCGGCACGGGTGCGGCGACCTACCTCGGCAGCATTGCCAAGTCCCTGGTCGGCCAGCGCGTGCAGACCAGCTTCGACAAGGGCGTGAGTCGTTTCACCTGGCTCATGATTCGCTTCATGATGGTGATGGTGCCGATGGTGTTCCTCATCAACGGCTTCACCCGCCACAACTGGAACGAAGCGTTCTTTTTCGCCTTGGCGGTGGCGGTCGGCATGACGCCCGAGATGTTGCCGATGATTGTGACGGTGTGCCTGT
>CAZTTW010000296.1:0-6106 GCA_964616265.1 uncultured Myxococcales bacterium
CTCGCATTTGCCCTACGCCGCGGATTGTGGCGCAAACTCCCGTCGACCTGTGAATCCATTTCACGCTCGGTCAACCTAGCCAAGGACTGGGGCGGCGACTTGCTATTGCGCCTTTGCAAGGGTAGGAGAATCCACCATGTCGATTGAAACCCAGCTTCAGGATTTGCTCAAAGAGGCCATGCGGAACAAGGACGCGCGTACCGCGGACTGCGTTCGCATGATCAAGACCAAGCACATGGAACGCCGGACGGCCGCCGGCTTCAAAGGCGAGCTCGACGATGCGCTTTGGCTGGACGTCATCAGCGCCTACCAGAAACAGCTGCGCAAGGCTCGCGACGAGTACGCCGGTCTGGGTGAGCGCGGCGCCGAAAACCTGCCGCAGCTGGATTTCGAAATCGAGCTGTGCAGTCGCTTCTTGCCCAAGATGGCCGGCGAGGACGAGGTTCGCGCCGTGGTCAAAGAGACCATCGCGCGTCTGGCGGTCACCGACGCCAAGCAGGGCGGCAAGGTCCAAGGCGATATCATGAAGACCTACAAGGGCAAGTTCGACCCGTCGATGGTCAAGCGCCTCATCGAGGCCGAGCTGGCGCGATGATTTTGATAGGAACCCTGGGCGGGTTCCCAAACCCGCGGCACCTGCCACCCGCCCTGCCGCCCCCTCGCTACGCTCGGCCGCGCGCGATGGTTCGCGCCGAGCAAAGCTCGTCGCTCCCCACGCGGTGATTAGCTCCTCGCTACCCCAGGCCGGCGATGCGCAGAGCGGTTAGGATCATGCGCGTCGCTGGCGACTGGTTGAGCGTGTAGAAGTGTATACCGGGTGCGCCGCCCGTCAAAAGGCCTATGCACTGGGCGGTGGCCTGAGCGATTCCGAGCTGCATGGTGGCCGCGCTGTCTTCCCGTCGCCGTTCGAGCTCGGTACGCAACAGCGGCGGTACCGTGGCGCCGCACATGCGCGTGATGCGCTCGATTTGCGCGGCGTCGGTGATGGGCATGATCCCCGGAACGATCGGCACGGTGATTCCCGCTTTGCGGGCGCGCGCGACGAAGTCGAAGTAGTAGCGGTTGTCGAAGAACAGCTGGGTGACGATGAAGTCGGCTCCGGCGCGCACCTTCGTCACCAGGTGCTGCATGTCGAAGTCGAGGTCGCGGCATTGCGGGTGGCCTTCCGGGTAGCCCGCGGCGGCCAGGCAGAGGCGGTTGCCGTGGCGCTGCCTAATGAAGGCGACCAAATCCGAAGCGTGCTCGAAGCCGTCGACGGGCGGAACGAAGCTTTCGGTGCCGGCCGGCGGATCGCCGCGCAGGGGAATCATGTTTTCGATTCCCGCCTCGACCAAGTGATCGACCAAGGCCGCCAGTTGGTCGCGGCTTGCCGCCACGGCCGTCAGGTGGGCCATGGCGCGCATGCCTTCTTCCTGCTGAATCCGGCGCACCAGCTCGACGGTGCGGTCGCGGGTCGATCCGCCCGCGCCGTAGGTGACCGAGACGAAGTCCGGCTGCAGCTCTTTGAGATCGTGGATGGTGCGCGCCAAATTGGCGGCGCCAGCTTCGGTCTTGGGTGGGAAGAACTCGAACGAGAACAGCCGCTTGCCCGAAGCGAACAGGTCGGAAATCTTCATGGTCGAGTCCTAGCGCGCCGGAGCTCAGCCGACAAACGGTAGTATTCGTAGTTCGGCTTTTCTCACCCGTGGCTCGATTCCTGTTGGACCTGTAGTCTCGCTCCTCCAGTCAGCCCAGGGGAAAACATGGTCACCACGTCGTCCACGTTCGCTCGTCGTTTTCGTTGCTTTCGCGCTCACGTTTCGCGGGCTCTCTGTGCAACCGCCTTGCTCGCCGCCTGCGGAAGCGCGCAGAACCAAGGTCCGGTTTCCACGGCACCGCTGGTCCCTGCTTCGGTGCGCGCGGCCGGCGTGCCGGCGCCCGACATCGAGCAATTGCTCGCGCAAATGAGCGTGGCCGAGAAAGTCGGTCAAATGACTCAGGCGTCGCGCACGGCCCTGCAGGGAGCGGAGGTGCGCGAGTCCTTCCTCGGCTCCGTGCTCAACGGTGGTGACGATCTCGTCAATCCGAACACGCCGCAAAACTGGGCCGACACGGTCGACCGCCTGCAAATGCAGGCGCTCTCTACGCACCTTGGGATTCCGCTGGTCTACGGCATCGACGCCGTTCACGGTCACGCCGGTTTGCGGGGCGCGACGGTCTTCCCGCACAACATCGGCCTCGGCGCCACCCGCAACCCCGAGCTTGCCATGAAGGTCGGCCAGATCGCTGCGCAGGAGATCTCGGCCACCGGGATCAAGTGGACCTTCGCGCCCTGCATCGCAGTGCCGCGAGACGAGCGCTGGGGTCGCACCTACGAAGGCTTCGGCGAGACGCCCGAGCTTGCGAGCATGTTCGCGCCCGCCGTGGTGCGCGGTCTGCAGGGCGAGAAGCTTGGTGGCACGGACTCGGTCATTGCCTGCGCCAAGCACTACGTCAGCGACGGCGGGACGGACAAGGGCATTGATCAGGGCGACGCCAAGATTTCCGAACAAGAGCTGCGCGCCATTCACTTGCCCGGCTACATCGCGGCCGTCAAGGCCGGCGTGGGCAGCATCATGGCCTCGTATTCGGCGTGGAACGGACAGCGGCTGCACGGCCAGAAATACCTGCTCACCGACGTGCTCAAGGGTGAGCTGGGATTCCAGGGCTTCGTGGTGTCCGACTGGGAAGGCATCGACCAAATGGGCACGAGCTACAAGGAAAACGTCGAGAACGCCATCAACGCCGGGGTGGACATGGCCATGGCGGGCAACGGCTACAGCAAGTTTCTTCGAACACTGAAGTCGCTGATTGCCTCGGGCCGCGTTCCCATGTCCCGCGTCGACGACGCCGTTCGCCGCATCTTGCGTGTGAAAGCCGCCGCCGGCCTGTGGGAGCATCCCATGTCCGATCAGCATCTGGCGGCGCAGATCGGCTCGCCCGAGCACCGGGCCGTTGCCCGCGATGCCGTTCGCCAGAGCGTGGTCTTGCTCAAGAACGACAAGAAGGTCTTGCCACTTGGGAAGAACGCGAAGGTGCACGTCATGGGCTCGAAGGCCAACGACATGGGCTCGCAGTGTGGAGGCTGGACGGTGGGCTGGCAGGGGCACACCGGCGCCGTCACGCCCGGCACCACGATTCAGCGAGGTATCGAGCACGCGGTGAAATCGCGCGCGCTCGTGTCCGCGACGGGCAGCCCGGCGCAGGCCGATGTCGTCGTGGTGGTCGTCGGCGAGACGCCCTACGCGGAAATGTCGGGCGACCGCAAGGATCTCGGGCTAAGTGGCGCCGACCGCAGCGCTATCGCCAGTGCCCGAAAATCCGGAAAATTGGTCGTTACCGTCCTCATCACGGGTCGCCCGCTCATCATCGAAGACGTGCTGCCGCTGACCGATGCATTGGTCGTGGCGTGGCTGCCCGGCACCGAAGGAGAGGGCGTCTCCGACGTGCTCTTCGGCGATTACAAGCCTACCGGCAAGTTGCCGCACTCGTGGCCGCGTTCGATGGAGCAGATCCCCATCAACCAGGGCGACGCCAAGTACGATCCGCTGTTCCCATACGGGTTTGGCCTGAGTTACTAGCGCAGGTTCGTGCTTGCACTTGCACGTCACCTGAACATTCGGATAGTATTCCGGTATGTCAGCCGTCCAGGTGATCGTCGCCGTGTTTGCCGCGTGCGCCGCGCTGGTCGTCGGTCTTGCCGTGGGGTGGTTGTGGGCGACGACGCGCGAACGGCGGCGCGCAGAACAGAAGCCTCGTGAGCTCGAGGCCGAGCTGCGTCAGATCGAGCCCAAGCTGCGCGAAGCCGAAGGCACGGCGCGAGCGGCCCAGGCGACCGCCGAGGAATTGCGGCGTTCGCTTGGTATCGCCGAAGATCGGGCGCGCGAGCTGGGGGGCGAGTTGGCGCAGACGCAACGAGCGCGCGCCATCGCCGAGACGCAGACGATCGAGCTTCGCCGCAACCTCGACGAGCAGAAGGCGCTCCTAGCCCGCGCCGAGGAAAAGCTGGGTGACACGTTCCGGGCGCTGGCGGCGCAAGCGCTGGCCGCGAACAACGAAGGCTTTCTGACGCTTGCCGCGGAAAAGCTGGGTGCGGATCGCAAGCAAAGCGATGAGGCGCTGGCCGCGCGCGAGAGTGCTATCGATGGCTTGCTCAAGCCAGTCAAAGAATCGCTCGACCGGGTGGACTCGAAGATCCAAGAGCTGGAGCGCGAACGCGGCCAGGCCTACGGTCGCCTGACCGAGCTCGTGCGCAATCTCACCGAGACACAGGGCAAGCTCTCGACGGAGACCGGCAACCTGGTGCGAGCGCTACGCGCGCCTGCGGTGCGTGGTCGCTGGGGTGAGATTCAACTGGCTCGCGTGGTCGAGCTGGCGGGCATGGTCGAGCATTGCGACTTCGTTCAGCAGGAAACGCTGGAGGCGGACGGCGGCCGGTTGCGCCCCGACATGGTGGTGAAGTTGCCGGGCGGCCGTCAAGTCGTCGTCGATGCGAAAGTGCCCCTGGAAGCCTATCTCGACGCGCTGGATGCGACCGACGAGGACGCGCGGCGGAGTCATATTGCTCGGCATGCGGCGCAGATTCGCAGTCACGTCTTCAAGTTGTCGGCGAAGAGCTACTGGGCGGAGTTGCCGTGCACACCGGAATTCGTGGTGATGTTCTTGCCAAGCGAGGCGATGTACAGCGCAGCCTTGCAGGAAATGCCGTCGCTCATCGAGGACGGCGTCGGCAAACGCGTGCTCATCGCGACGCCCACCACGTTGATTGCCTTGCTTCAGGCGGTGCATTTCGGCTGGCGCCAAGAGCTGCTGGCGGAAAATGCGCAGGCCATCAGCCAGCAGGGCAAAGAACTGCACGTCCGGCTGGCCACCATGATGGAGCATTGGTCGCGAGTCGGAGCGGCCCTCGACCGCGCGACCGAGAGTTACAACAAGGCTGTCAGCTCGTACGAGAGCCGGGTTTCACCGTCGATCCGTCGCCTCGACGAGCTGGGTGCCGCGAGCGAGAAGGGCGTCCCTGACTTGAAGCCGGTGGAAAGCCGTCCGCGCAGCCTCGCTTGGGATGAGGATGGGCGGGCGATGGTGCCTACGATTTCGTCGAAGGTGTGAGCTTGCGCGACTATCGTCGAGCGAGCCCCTGCGCCGTCCAGACGACGTAATCGCCGGGACGGAAGGGCAGCTGGTTTTCGTAGACGAACCTTCGCAGACTGCCGTCGTCGAACCGGACGAAGACTTCGAAGGTATAGCCTACGTAGCTGCCCTGGCTGCTTTGCGCGCCGATCATGGCGCCCTCGGCTGCGCCCACGAAGGTGCCGAAGCCGCGGCCTCCCAGGACCGTGCCCAGGACGCCGCCGATAACCGCGCCCGCTGCCGCTCCACCGGCCGGATCGCCCTGGTCGCGGTGGGCTGTTTGGCGCACATTTTCCACATGCCCGTAGAGCACCCAATTGCCCTGCGGATTTTGCCCATTCCAGGCCTCGGGCGAGCTCGTGGCACAAGCCGGTACCAAGACAGCCAGCAGAACGACGCTGAGAAACGAGTGCTTGAGGTTCATCGATACACCTTCACCTCCGGTGCTGCATTGGTTGTGCCCGAAAGGGCGGTCTCAAACCAGCGCAAACCGCCAAATCCCGCCAGGTCTGCCTCACCCTCGGAAGTCTTGGCTTCGGTTGCCACATTGCGTATGTGCGCCTCGTTCACGCCCGTGACAAAGTTCCGGGCTTTCGGCTATTAGATGCTGCACCATGAGGCTTTCGAAGGAGACCCGAACCATGCATTCGTGGAAGTTCGCGCGGCTAGGCGCCACCATCGCCGCGCTAGCGTATTTGGCTACGGCTTGTGCAACCAAGACGCAGTCGGGGGCGCTACTTGGCGCTGGCGCGGGTGGTCTGGCAGGCGCGGGCATCGGAGCGCTGGCGGGCGGGAAGAAGGGCGCCGTAATCGGCGGCGCGGTCGGCGCGGCCGCTGGCGCAGGAACCGGCGCGCTTGTCGGTCACTACATGGACAAGCAGGAAAAGGCACTCAAGGAAGTGAAGGGCGCGAAGGTCGAGCGGCAGGGCGATCAACTCGTCGTGAAGTTCAACTCGGC
>CAZTTW010000297.1:0-6062 GCA_964616265.1 uncultured Myxococcales bacterium
AGGTTCCGATTTCTGGTGTCGCTAGCCGCCGAGATGGGGTAGGCGCTCGTAGACGACTCCGTCCTGGGAGCGAAATACCTCATGAAACTCGTGATCCAGGAGATCCCGCAGGTAGGCGTGGTCGCGGATGCTGAGGAAGCGCTCGCTGAAGATGACATGACAATCGATGATGAACCTGGGCGGGTGGCGCTCGAAGTCCGAGCGTAGATTTTCCCAGGCCCCGGGGACGATGCGATAGTGCGTGTCGTAGTCGGGATCCTGCAGACCGAAGATGAGCCCGTTGAGCGGGAAGCTCGCGATGTATCGGGTGGCCGGGCGGCGTCGCGCATCGAGATAGATCCCGGTTTGCGCGGTGCCTTGCCCCCACATGAATATCCGATCGTCTTCCTGAGAGTGCTCGCGCACGTAGACGGCCGTCTTGAGCGGCTGCCGGATGAGGCTGAGCCCGATGGCGTCGACAACGAAGAAGAGCAGGGCGGTAAGCCCGATCCAGCGGGCGAGAAAGGCTGGACGCAGGAAAAACGCACGGTATGGGCGGGTACCCTGCCATATTCCCGAGAAGACTGGCGCCGCCAAGAGCACGAGGGGAGGCGTTAGTTGTAGAAAATAGTGGTAGTTGAATTGTCCGTTCACGCAGACGCCAAACACCGACACGCACAGCAGAATCACCAGCGCTACGAATTCCGCGTTTCGGTCTTGCCAGTGGCGGTTCGATGCCCGGCGCGCCAGGATTGAGAGGCCCGCCCCGAGGAGCAAGGGAAGCGTCTCCGCGACGAACAGGGTTCCCCGCAGGGGCAACTTGCGCCAGAAGAACCAGGTCGTCGGCCCGAGTGGATTGGCGTGATTCGATACCGTCCAATACCAAGCCTCGCGCAAGATCCCGGCGCCGTACAAGAGGAAGCCCGCCGCCAGCATGGTCATCGCAAATCCCAGGAACAAGCATCCACCATGCAGGATCGAATACACCGAGCGCAGATGTCGTCGTTCGCGGTAGTCGCGTTGGAGCAGATAGAAGCCAAGCGGCACGGCAGCGGCAGCGGATGGCTGTTTCAGCAGAAAGGCGATTGCGATGAGCGCGCCAGCCGCCAGCAGGTCGGCACGTAGCTTCGAGCGCGAACGCCGGAAGGCGATGGCAATCGCGGCGACCACGGGGAGATTCATCAGGAGCTCACCGTTGAACGCGAGGTTGGTGTAGTTGGCCCAGGCGATGAAGATCGCGTACGTCAGTGCGGCGACGAAACCAGTCGTCCGGTCGAACAGTCGGCGGGCAATCAGGTAAAGGAGCATCATCGTCGCCAACGTCCACAGTACGGACGCGACGTGCAGGGCGAAGTAATTGTACTCGCCGCAGAGTCGCAGAATCGCGTCGTACAGATAGAACAAGAGCGGAGGTTTCCGCTCGACTGCATCCACATACGGGCGTCCACCGTGAACCATTTCCCGAGCCACCACGACGTAGACTTGTTCGTCGTCGCACGCCTTGGGATACGTGAGGATGGGCAGCCGGGTGATGACCGTGAACAGGGCGAGCGAGCCGAAGATGCGCTTCTCGGTGGCGGTCAACCACTGAAATGCCCGAAGGATGCGGCCGGATGTGGGGGGCGGAAGTGACAAAATAACGACCCTGCTTGGAAGGATTCTGGAGTCTCCCGCGCTCACCCGCAAGGGGCAGGTATCGGCTGCGGCGGAGACGGTCGTTCTTTGCGCGAACGCCTATTCAAGCAAAGCGACTGCTTCGACAGCATCATTCAGTCGTGTTGATGCCGAGGCCGCGGTCAAGAGATGTGCGGCACCGGGGAATCCATCATGCGTTGGATAGTCGCCGGCGCCGAGCGATCCTGCTTCGCCCGGCGTACGGACGGCAGCCCTCTAGGATGTCACCGCGAGGGTACTTTGACTGGCCGACGTGCTCTCACCGATCCGTTGCAGCGCCGCCATCAACTGCTGGTATGCAAAGGCCATCCGTTCCTCCGGGGAAACGGTACCGTCGCCATTGGTGTCTTCGGCAGAAGAGACGCTCTTGCTGCTCGACGAAAGACTATCCAGTGAAGTGGACGTCGTGTCCGCGCTGTTCGAACTCACGCCCTGTGAGCCGGAAGGTGGCGCACCGGTTGGAGGCGGACCTCCCGCGCCTTTCGGGCCCCCCTGGGGTGGTCCAGCCTTCTCGAGGAAACCAGCCAGCTCCGATTTTGAAATCGAGCCATCGCCGTCGCTGTCGAGTGCCTTGAACAAGTCATCGAGTGACGACGTGCTCGACGTATCGCTGGTCGCTGACGAGCTGGTTGCGGCGCTGCTCGCTTTGGCGAGCTCGGCCTTGGAGATGCTTCCATCGCCGTCGCTGTCGAGGTCCTTCAGCATCTTCTCGGCCATGCGCTCGGCCATTTTCTTTCGCATCTCTGTGAAATCCACAGAGCTTGCTTGATTCGAAATGCTGGATACGGACATGAGTGCCTCCTTGGTTGAGTTGAATCGGTCCTATCGGACTTCGTCACCTTGGCCATCGGGCTTGCGGGACTGAAACAAACGGAAATGAAGACGATAGAGGCGAATGCGCCATCAGCTGCCGTTCGATGCCTTGCCCTTCCCCGAGCGGACGAGAGCCAGCATGTAGCCCACCCCACGAACAGTCTTCAGAATCTGCGGAGTGCGGGAGCTATCATCGAGCTTCGCGCGCAGGCGGGAAACCTGAACATCCACGGCACGATCGAACGCAACATCGGCAGAGCCGCGCGCGATCTCCAAGAGTTTCTCGCGGCGCAGTGGCCGACCTGCGTGTTCTGCCAAGGCTTCCAGCAGAGCGTACTCGCAGGTTGTCAGGGCGAGCGGTCGGCCGTTGCGCTCCGCTCGTCGCTCACCGGGAAAGAACTCGAGGTCGCCCGTTCGCCACGGATTGGGTTGTCGAAGTGGCCGACGTCGCAGATGGACGCGCAGACGCGCCGCCAATTCCTCCAGGTCGCATGGAAAGCCAAGACAGTCGTCGGCGCCGCGGTCGAGCCACGACGCTCGCTCATGACCGCTGCCGAGCCCCGGAAGGATGACGACGCAAGGAAGAGGTGCGCGCAAGAGGCGCTTTAGCAGCAAACTATCTGTGCGCTCGCGAGCACAGCACACAAGCAAACCGAGATCGAAGCCATCGAGAGAAGGCGTCATCTGAGCGAGTTCGGCGGCGCTGGCGAGGCTCGCGTGAAATCCGGCACCCGCGAGTGCCTGCGCTATTGGCTGAACGGTCGCAAGACTTTCACCTGTGACGAGGATGCGCCCATCGCTTCCCATGGATGAAGGCGAACCCAGCATGGATCCCAAGACAGGCGAATCGCCGCAACCGTTACATCCACTACCGAGGAATTCTTACCGAGCGAAATTGCGTAACGGTCGGACACCACACGCTGTCTTCGTCAAGGAAGACCAACTCACAAGGAGGAACTTTCGATGCGCCCCATCGTCACCAAACTCTACGCAGGCCTCGCTTTCGTCGCCCTTTCGTCGCTGCCGTATTCAGCGAGTGCCAACGACAATTCCGGACCGCCTCGCCCGCCTCAAGAAGCCATCGATGCGTGCGCCAATCTGTCCGACGGAGCAACCTGCACGGTCTTTTTTTACGGCCAAACCATTCACGGAAAGTGCCACCGAGGGCCGTCGGGCCAGACGCCTTTGGCGTGCATGCCGCCGCCACCGCCCGAGGCGGTCGAGGCATGCGCCAGCCTGAGCGAAGGCAGCGCGTGTACGGTCACGCACGACGGGCACACCATGCAGGGCACCTGCCGTAATTCTCCGAGCGGCGAAGGCCCACTTGCCTGCGCGACGCAGCCACCGCAGCACTGATGGAGGCCCGCTTTGCCAAGACCCATCATCATGAAGCTCCTTGTCTCTGTTTCCACCGCGCTTCTCGCGTTGTTTTCGGCGATTTCAGCAAGCGCCGACGCCTCCACCGGAGGCTCCAGCGGCAGCGCGCTTGCCAAGAGCGACTTTTCCATCACGGTACAAGTGAAAAGCTCCAGTGGCTCGTGGAGCGATCTCAGTACGACCGAAACCAAGACCTACTTCGACAGTGCTCGCTGCACGTGCAGCACGATGGTTCGCTTCGTCGTGACGGCGACGTCGACGGCGACCACGAAAATCAGCACGTTGCTCGCAGCGAGCGGTGCGGATGGCGAGGGTCGTCTCTACCTCGGTCAAAGCAGCGCATGCACGACGGATCCCACGGATTCGAGCTATGGCTGCGTGCTCCTCGACCAGACCGACGAGCTGGGATCTCTGGCCAAGAAGGGTTATTGGACGTCGACGGAAGTCTCCGCGGCCACCTTGTTCGGTACCTCCGATGGCAGTTGTGAGACGGTGAAGACGCAGTACATTTGGTTTTGGATCGACACGTCCTCGGACGGCAGCGCGGATCTGACCGGCGACAGTGCACCCTCACTGAGCTTGCGACTCGATGGCAAGTCTCCCGAGCCGCCAACCGCACTCTCGACAAAGCCCGGCAAGGACGCGCTGGTGCTCTCGTGGACCGCCAGCACGAGCGCGTCGTCGAGCAGCAGCGATCTCGCCGGCTATCTCGCCTTCTGCAAGAACTCCAACGGATCGGCCGTTTTTTCGTCGAGCCCTTACGATTCCCAGTACGTCACGCCAGCCACGTTGTCGGCGTCAGGCCTTTGTCCGAGCGACGACACCCTCAGTACGACGGTGCTCGACACCGGTTTTGCAAGCTTTGGCGCAGGCTACTTGTGTTCGGGTTTGATTGCGTCGGACGCAACCAGCTACCGCCTGAAGAATCTGCAGAACGACGTGGAATATACGGTTTTCATGGCAGCCGTCGACAACAACGGCAACGTCAGCGCGGCCAGCGACAGTGTGACGGGCACGCCGGTGATGACCGTTGATTTCTACAATGAATATGTCAACGAGGGCGGTACACCGGCCGGCGGCTACTGCAGCCTTGCCAGTCACGGCACGCACGCGGGCATCGGCATTTTGCTTGGGCTCGCGGCGCTCTTCGTCCTGGGCCGTCGTAGATTCCGGCGCGGCCGCTTTCTTCTGGCCCTTGCCGCCACCCTGTTCCCGAGCGCTTCTTCCGCGCAAACCATCTACTACGACAGCGACATGCCCACCGTCGATGCCCCCTTGACTGGGCCGCCAGCCGGGCAGTCGCCTCGGAGCACGACCTTCGAGTTCCGCATGGGCCCCTACCATCCCGATGTGGACTCGGGAATGGCCAACGGGGCCACGCCGCATGACACGGTCTTCGGCACGAAGACGCGGCTTCTCTACAGCCTGGAAGTCGACTACGAAATCTTCCAGCGCCTCGGAACGCTCGCGGTGGGCGCCGGCATTGGCTATTTCCACGAATCTGCGGCAGCTTTCGTCGGTACCAGCGCGGGCGTCTCGACCGGCGTTCGCTCGTCGGACGAAACCGCGCTGCGGCTGATCCCGCTTTCGCTGCTCGCCGTGTACCGCTTCGACGTCCTTGCCGATCGCTGGAATGTGCCGCTCGTTCCGTACGCCAAAGCCGGTCTCAACTACACCCTTTGGAAAGTAACAGACGGAAATGGTGATGTCGCCACCTTGACCACCGGCGGCCGGGGCAGCGGCGGCACCTTGGGATGGCAAGCGACCGCCGGCCTGGCGTTCCAGATGGACACGCTGGATGCGGCTTCCATGCGTGAGCTCGACGGCGATAGCGGCCTCAATCACATGTACGTATTCGCCGAATGGAGCCGCATCGACGCCAGCGGATTGGGCTTTTCCAATCGTCTGCGCGTGGGCGATTCCACCTGGAGTGCGGGATTGCTCCTCGAATTCTGATTTCGCGCTAACGTTCATGCTTGCTCGCCTGTCTATTTCACGAACAACGACCGTGCTAACGCAGGCCGAAACCGCAGAGTTCGTCCGTCGCACCCAGCGGGGCGACCACGCTGCGTTCGCAGCCCTGGTGAAGGGCTATCTGCGCGCCGGATACGCGGTCGCTTTGTCTGTGCTTGCCCGACCCGCGGACGCCGAAGACGTGGCTCAAGACTCGTTCTTGAAAGCCTTCGAACGCATCGAAAGCTGTCGTGAGCCCGAACATT
>CAZTTW010000298.1:0-6047 GCA_964616265.1 uncultured Myxococcales bacterium
GCGCGCGGAAGCCGGCGAGGTTTTGTTCGGCACGGTCGACAGCTACCTCGTGTGGCGCCTATCGGGTGGCCAGAGTCATATTACCGATGTCACCAATGCGTCTCGCACCTTGCTTCTCGACCTGGGCACCCTCGACTGGTCGGGCGACTTGTGCCGCCTGTTCGGTATTCCAAGCACCATGCTTCCGCGGGTCTGCCCCACGAGCGGCAAGGCGCTGGCGCGCACCTCAGGGATCCGCGGCCTCACCGACGGAACTCCCATCAGCGGTATTGCCGGCGACCAGCAGGCCGCGCTCTTCGGACAAGGCTGTCTGCGGGCCGGCCAGGCCAAGTGCACCTTCGGCACAGGATCCTTTCTGCTGATGAACGTCGGCGCGCGTGCAGTCGAGTCACAACACCGATTGCTCGGTACGGTGGCCTGGCAACTTCCGTCGGGAACCAGCTACGCGCTCGAAGGCAGCGCCTTCGTCTCGGGCGCGCTCGTGCAATGGCTACGCGATGGCTTGGGCATCATCCAAAGAGCAGCCGACATCGAGGCGCTGGCGGCATCGGTGCCCGACACCGGCGGGGTCGCGATCGTGCCGGCTCTGTCCGGGCTCGGTGCTCCGCACTGGCGGCCCGACGCGCGCGGCATCATCTCTGGCATCTCGCGCGGAACCACTGCGGCGCACATCGCCCGCGCCGCTCTCGAAGCCATAGCCTTGCAGAACGTCGATCTGGCGCACGCCATGGAAAAGGATGCCGGGCAGCCCATCAGCTCGTTGCGCGTAGACGGCGGCGCCGCGGCCAACAGCCTACTCATGCAGATGCAAGCGGACTTGCTCGGCGCTGAAATCGTCCGACCAGCGATGGTCGAGTCCACGGCGCTCGGAGCCGGGCAACTGGCGGCCTTGGGTGTAGGGCTTTACAGTGACACCAGCATGTTGCGACAATTGCCTGCCACGACCTTCCATCCACGAATGGACGAAAACGAACGCACGCGCATCCTTACTCGCTGGCAACAAGCCCTTAGCAAATCCTGATGTCAGCTTCGACCAAGACCAAGCGCAACGGTTTCCACCAGTTCGGGGTGCGGGTTTCGCGATGAAGCGACGACTGGCAGGCAAGAAGACCTTGGTCTGCGTCGGGCCTGGCGGAGTCGGAAAAACCACGACGGCGGCGGCGCTGGGCGTGATGGCCGCGCGCAGCGGTTTGCGAACCCTGGTGTGCACCATCGACCCCGCGCCTCGGCTAGCCGATGCCCTGGGCGTTCCCCGGCTGGATGCCACGCCCACGCCCATCGCCCCGGAGACCTCGAATGCGCTCGGCATTCCATCGCCCGACCTGCTTTCCGCCATGCGCGTGGATCCGCGCATTGCTTTCGCGCACCTCGTGGAAGAACAGGTGACGGATCCGGCGCTGCGCGCCCGAATTTTCTCGAACTCGCTTTATCGCCACGTCACCACGGATCTCACCGGGTCGCAGGAGTACGCGGCCACGCTCTCGCTGTTCGAGCTTCGCCGTGACGGCGCCTACGACCTCATCATTCTCGATACGCCGCCCACCGCGAACGCGCTCGAGTTTCTCGAAACGCCCAAGCGGCTGGCAGCCGCGATCGGCAGCCCGGCGCTGCAATGGTTCGCGCGCCCGGATCCCAGCAGCAGCCGCTTCTCCCTCAAACGTCTCGGACTCGGTGGCGCCCTGATCATCCGCCGCGCCGGCAAGCTGATGGGCAGCCAGTTTCTCGACGACCTCGGGGAATTTCTGCTCGACATTCGCGAAGTGCTGGGCGGATTCCTCACGCGCGCGCAAGACATCGAAGCCGTGCTCAAGCGCCCCGACGTCGGCTTCGTCTTGGTGATGACGCCCGAGACGGCGTCGGTCAACGAAGCGCTCTTCTTTGCCGAGCGCTTGCGCGAGAGCGGCTCGCCGCTTTGCTGCTACATCGCCAACCGCACGTTACCCGAGCCATCGCCGTGCACCGAACCCGAGCTGCGCCATCAGCTCGGCGCACTGCTCGGCACGGCGCAAGCATCGAGCGAAACGCTGGACGTGGCTGCGTCCAAGCTCGCCGCGCTGGCCGGCTACGTGACCCAAATCGCGCACGCCCAAAAGAGCGAGCTGGCGCGCCTGTCGTCGGCGTCGCCGGGCGTGGAAATCACCACCGTCCCGCTGCTGCCCCACGACGTCTCCAGCATCGATTCGCTGCGTGCGATTGCCGACCGCTTGGAAAGCGCGTGACGCTGCGCCTGTTTGTCGCCGTCGACCTGCCGGATCCGCTCCGAAGCGAAATCGCCGCCCGGTGCGACCAAGTGACAAACGCGCGCTGGACCAAGCCCGAACAGCTCCACATCACATTGCGCTTCATGGGCAAGACGCCGGACGAGGCGCTCCCGGAAATCCGACGCCGGCTGTCCGAGATTCGCTGGCCCGCCTTCGAGCTCGCGCTTGACGGCGCGGGGATCTTTCCCGAAGGTGCGCGTCCGATGAACGCGCGTGTCCTGTGGCTTGGCATCCGCGGCGCGGAGGGTCTGGCCGGGCTGAAAAGCGCCATGGACAAGCGCCTCGACGGCATGGCCCCGCCCGAGGAGAAGAGGGGCTTTTCCCCGCATCTGACGTTGGCGCGCTTTCCGCGGCGTGCCGACCAAACGCTGGGTCGCTTTCTCGATGCGAACCGCACTTTTCGCAGTGCGGACTGGAAGGTTACCTGCTTCCGCCTTTACAAGAGCACGCTGTCCTCGAAGGGCGCGTTGCACGAAGTAATCGACACGTACCACCTCGACTATTGAGCAGGGCGCTCGCGGCTACGGACCCGATGCTGTGCTTCGCCAAGCTCAGCGGCCGAAACCCCGTCGGCATTCGAGAAAGCCGATCCTGGGCGCCGTACCAAGGTTGTGATAGGGGTATGCCTCGATGAAGCGAAGCCCGTTCGTCGACGATGACGCTCCACCCTTGCGATGGCCGTGGTGGCTGTCGGTGGTGGCGTGTGCCGTCGGGCTGACGCTCTCGATCCTGCTTGAGCGGATCCACATCAAGATTCACAGCGATCCGACGTTTCACAGCTTCTGCTCGGTCGATCGCAAGGTGAATTGCGACATCGTTGCGCGCAGCTCGTACGCGGTCTTTCTGGGTGTTCCCATCGCGGTGTGGGGAATCTTCGGCTACGTCGTCGCCGGGTTGGTCGCCGTCTGGGGCGCGCGCCGGCGGGAACCTCGCTTGGCTGCTGGTTGCGCGCTCTACCTAACCTCGGCCTTCACCTTCGCGAGCGTCGGACTGGGTGCAGTCTCGGCATTCCTCATCAGCGCCGTTTGCATCCTGTGCCTCGCCACCTATGGCGTGAATGTGTTGCTTCTGCTTTGCGCCGTCGTGGCAGCGCGGAACGGTGGGCTTCGGTCTTCTCTCGCCGAGCCCTGGCGGGCGCTTCGTACGCGGCGCGGAGTGCGCTGGCTCCTCACTCTAGTAGCGTGCGCTGTGCTGCTCATCGTCGCGTACCCGTCGTACTGGAAAGAGGCACAGTCGGCCGAGCGCTCCATGCCCACCGAGCTAAACGTGCCCCACGGCATCGAGCCCGGAGGCGGGCACTTCATTGGCGCCGACAAGCCCGCCGTCACGCTGCTCGAGTACAGCGACTACGAATGTCCGTACTGTCGTCAGGCCCACATTCAGCTGCGCGCGCTCGTCGAACGCTACCCGACGCTGCTTCGTTTGGTTCATCGCCACTACCCGCTCGACATCAGCTGCAACTCGTCGCTCAAGGCGAAGATGCACGAGAACGCCTGCTTCGCCGCCATGATTGCCGAATGCGCGGGCGAGCAAGATCGCTTTTGGCAGGCTGACGACTATCTGTTTTCCGAGGTACGAGCGATTGGCTCGCGCTCGAACGCCGAGATCGCGCGCGACCTTGGGCTCGACCCCAAGGCACTCGAGACCTGCCTCCGATCGGACGGCCCCCGCGCCGTCGCGCTCGATGTCGACGAAGGCAATCGCCTGAACATTCAGGGGACGCCGACGTTTTTCGTCGAGGGCCAGACCTACACCGGAACCGTACCGTCCTGGCTACCGGGTCGCTTGGCCCGCGCAGCGGCTGCCGCAGACGCGGGCGTCAAGACAGACGCGGCTCGCTGATTCCGCCATGAAGGAGGGCGTGTCGCAGCGTTTGCCCTCAAGCCCGCGTTGCCCGTAGGAGCTTCTGTTCGAGCGCGCGCATGCGTTTGGCCGGCCCGCTTCGGTGGTGGTCGTGCCCGAAGAGATGACAGAGCCCATGCATCGCCAGCCGGGCCAGCTCGCCCGGAAGCCTTCCACGACCGCTGCGACGAAGGGCGGTCTCTACCGAGATGACGATATCGCCGAGAAACACGCCGTCGCTCTGGGGATCGGATTCTCCCAAGAGGTCGTGCTGGTGAAAGCTGAGCACGTCCGTCGCGCGGTCGAGCCTGCGATATGCGCGGTTGAGCGTCCGCATCTCGACGTCGCAGGTGAGCAGCAAGGTGACGCTGCAGCTCGAACGATCGAGCGAGCGCAAAGCCGTGCGCAGACGCTTGGCGAGCGTGCTCGGTGGAAAGCCGAGCAGCCTGCGCGCATCGGAGCGAACAACCAGCGCGGCCCCGGTCCCACGAGCCCGGCGGGCCGGCTCACTTTGCGGGGCGTGCCCAGCCGCCCTGGTCGGCATCGTCGTCCGCGCGCTTGCGCTCGTAAGCGCGAATGATCTTGGCCACCAAGGGGTGGCGAACCACGTCGACCTCGGTGAAATAGCAGATGGAGATCCCTTCCACGTCCTTGAGCAGGGATTCCGCCTCGGTGAGGCCGGAGCGTCGGCGGTCGGG
Source organism: uncultured Myxococcales bacterium (assembly GCA_964616265.1). Lineage (GTDB taxonomy): Bacteria > Myxococcota_A > Polyangia > Fen-1088 > Fen-1088 > Fen-1118. The sequence continues at coordinate 4,802 of CAZTTW010000298.1, forward strand.
CAGATCGATCTGCGTGACGTCGCCGGTGACGACTGCCTTCGATTCGAACCCGAGGCGAGTCAGGAACATCTTCATCTGCTCGCCCGTGGTGTTCTGAGCCTCGTCGAGAATGACGAACGAATCGTTGAGCGTGCGCCCGCGCATGAAAGCCAGCGGCGCAATTTCGATGATCCCGCGCTCCATGAGCTGCTGGGCGCGATCGAAGTCGAGCATGTCGTTCAAGGCATCGTAGAGCGGCCGCAGGTAGGGCGACACCTTGTCTTCCATCGTGCCGGGCAAAAAGCCGAGCCGTTCGCCGGCCTCGATGGCGGGCCGAGTAAGGACGATGCGCTTGACTCGCTTTTCGAGCAACTCGCGCAAGGCGAGCGCCATGGCCAAGTAGGTCTTGCCCGTGCCGGCGGGACCGATGGCGAACACGATGTCGCGCTCGCGAATGGCATCCACGTAGCGCTTCTGCGCCAGCCCTTTGGGGGCGATGGGACGCGCCCGGCTTCCGACCAAGATGGTGTCGGAAAAGACTTCCTGCAGATTCGCGCCGGCATCGCCGCGCAGGACCTCGGCAGCGCGACCGACATCCTCGGGACCGATGGGCCGACCACTACGCGCCATGAGGTACAGCTGTTCGACCAGGCGACGAGCCTGCCCGATGGCGTCCGAGCTGCCCATCAAGGTCAGCTCGTTGCCGCGCGAATGCAGACGGGCATTGGTCTCGACTTCGATGCGCTTGAGGTTGGCGTTGCGCTCCCCGAAGAGCATCATTGCCACGCGATTATCGTCGAGGACAACGCGATCCGACTCAGTGTCGGACGAACGGGTTGTCGAATCAATGGGTCGAGGGCTCAAGGCTGGGGATGTCGTAGCACGTTCGCCCGGCAAGAACCAGGCGCGAGTGCGACAGTGCTAGACTGCCCCGCCGTGAGCAACGAAACACCTGCACCAACGCTGAATCTTTATCCCATGCCTGGCAAGGAAACTGGCGCCGGGCTTCCCCGCCTGGTCGGCCTCATGCAACGATTGCTGGCGCCCGACGGATGCCCGTGGGATCGCGAACAGACGCTGAGCACGCTTCTGCCGTATCTCGTGGAAGAAACCTACGAGGTCGTGGACGCTCTGCAGGCCGGCACCGTGGGCGACCACTGCGAGGAGCTGGGCGACCTGCTGCTGCAGATCGTGTTTCAGGCCGAGCTTCGCCACGCCGAAGGCGCGTTCGGAATCGACGAGGTCATCGAAGGCATCGTGCGCAAGC
>CAZTTW010000299.1:0-6041 GCA_964616265.1 uncultured Myxococcales bacterium
TCTCGTCATCCGGGATCCCCGTTGCAGGCAAGTTGCAGTCGCGCTGGAACGCGCGTAGTGCTTCTTCCATGACTCCGTCGAGCTTGCCTGACGCCTCTGTGTGCTGCAGATAGCCCTTCGCCTTCAGCCGATCTTGGATACGTGCGATGGCGTCCTCGCGCAGCAGCCCAGCGGGAGAGCTGGCAATCGGCGGCGCCGTTTCGGGGGACGAAGTTGGATGGCGCGCTGGACGGCTTGAATTTCCTGCGGACTTCCGATGCTCTTCGCCCGAGCTTGGCTTCGGTTGTGAAGGCTCACTGTCTGTCTGCGGCTTGTCGGTCGCCTGGTGCGTATGCCCGCAGGCTAGCCACGCCGTCACCAGCAGGCAAAGCGGCAGCGACCTACTTCGTAGGCTGCGCATGAGGCGGTCCCTCGTTTTTTTTGAGCGCATCTTTGGACTGCTTCCAAACACTTTCCTTCTGTCCAGCGGTGGGCGGCGGAACGTTGACGAAGCCCGACATCAGTCCTTCGACAAATGCATTGCGGATGACGCCCAACACCGCGGGCCAGACCTGAATGTCGGCGTTGGTCAGCTTCCCTTTGATCGGGATCGTCGTGGCCACGGCGCGACGGCCGGGTACACGGTCGGACGCAATTTCCACGCTCTTGTCCGCAAGCCACCCCTTGAGCCGATCCCACACGCCCTCCTTCACGGAGCTTACCTCGATATCCTTCAAGACCGGCTTAATGCCGCCTGTGATGGACCCATTTTGCGATTCGAAGGAGACGAACAGATCGACGGTTCCATCGGTCTTCATTCCGGTCTTGGGCGCGATGAAGTCGTAGAGCTCCTCGGCACGGAAGCCACGCAAAGCCACCTCGCCACCAAATCTGAGCGGACTTGCCAGAGGGTCTGCCGATGCAAAAGCCGTCAGCTCGCCGGTTCGGCCAAGGACTGCGTGAACGCTCACCGTTGCTGGCCGACCGTGCAAGAGTCCACGCCGGGTGCCCAAATTTTCCGCCGCCATTTCTATCTCATGCAACCAGAGCTCGCCGGGCTCCGCCTTGCTCTCGCCGCCCATCAGACGGAACAGTATTTCGCCGTGAACGACTTCGATTCTGCTCACACGCAAGGGAAGAATCTTGCCCAGTTGCTCCGACAGATCCGGGGCAGCGGGCTTGGCCGTGGGTTTGTTCTCTTCCGGCGCTTCCGTCTGTCGAACGACGAGCTTCGGTGACTCCACCCGCAGTCGACCTTCGAGACGTCCGTGCAAAAGCGCGCGCCAGTCTGCAACGAGATGAGCGTGCTCGACAAAGAGGAGCGGATCTTTCTCGAGTGCCTTTTCGTCGCCCGGTTCGGTGCCGCGCGCCTCGGCCAATTTGAAACGCCAAATCGCGACACCCGGTGCGAGCACCGTAACGTGGACCCTTTCGAAGTCGCCGACGTATCCGTCAAGCCCATCCAAGGCCTTGCGTACCTCGTGACTAGCGATGGGATCGAGCACTAGACGCACGACAATCGCGACGATGAGAAAGCCACCAACGATCCACAGAAGCACGCGCAAAGCCTTCCATCGTCGAGAGCGCAGAAGGGTGGGCCGGGATGAAGTCGCTTTGTCTTGCATCGTCGCAGACCTGAGTTGGCTCTCAACGTTGTCAAGAACTGTGCCGACCACGACTGCAAGAGCTTCGTTACCGCAGCGAAACTCCCGTCACACCTGAGAAGCGCACCTTGCACCACGGTTGAGTCTGTCATGGAATTCTTGCTTCCGAGAGATGGCATAAGAATTGATGGCAAACTGCACGACGTTCTTTGCCGTTCTTGGTGATGCGTCTCTTTTCATGAGCTCTTCAATCGCCTTGAACATTCTTGTCGTTGACCAAGACGCACTCGAAAGGTCGCTCATTCGCCACTTGGCCGAGTCTCTTCGCTGGATGGTCAGCGAGGTTACGTCGGTACGGGAAATGACGGCGTGGATTCGCACACGTCCGACCAGCGAGCTTGGGTGCGTGCTGGTGGCGTACCCGCTTCCTGACGGGGATGCCTTCGATGCGCTCGCGGCATCCAAGGCCATTCGCGCCGACTTTCCGGTCGTGCTGTTGGCCGAAGAGAAGGATGCCGACGTCGTACTTCGCATCCTCAACGCAGGCGCCGCGGCCTACGTTGAAAAGACGGCACTCTCCGAGTCGCACCTGGGCCAGGCAATCCGCCGCGCCATGCGCAGCAAAGGCGCAAACGCTTTTGGCGAGCACGCACTGCTCACGGCCGCGTTTCAACAATTACCGGCGGCGCTACTGATTACGGACCGATTGGGCAATGTCATCGTACGAAACGCCCAATGGATAAATCTTCTCGGACAAACGCTGGGCAGCCTCGACAACGTCGCAGACATGCTAGAGCGCGCGCGTTCGACGCTTCCGCAGGCTGCATCGGATCGCGCCGATCTGCTGCAAGCGTTGGTCGAGAATCGGCTGGAACCGCTGGATTTCACGCTCAGGCTCGACAATCACGAGACAGTCCGGGTTGGCCTGTGCCGATCGCCCATCCTCGACGATGCGGGGCAATGGATTGGTAGCATGGCATTGCTCGAGGATTTGTCCCATCAACAGCAGCCACGCGTAATGCAAAAGGCCTGTCACGACCTACGCAATCCTCTGTCCGCCATGATGATCAACGCCAACATTCTGTCGCGAGAGGCGGCCATGCCGGACGAGCGTCGGGTAAAGCTAGCGACGCGAATCCTTTCCAGCGCCACGCGCATGAACCGCATGCTCACAGACTGGTTCGACTATTCCGTGGCGGCACAAGGCGAAGAGCTATCCATTCAGCCACGGGACGCCGACTTGAGCCTGATCGCCTCCGAAACTGTGGCTGAGCTTCGCGCAGAAATTCCAGGGCGGGTACTGGATTTCGAAGCGAACGGCGACCTTCGCGGGAGCTGGGATCCGGGCCGCATAGGACAAATGCTGCGCAACCTTGTCGTCATCGCCCTCAAGCGCAGCTCGCCGCGAGCGAGCCTGCTCATCACGTGCAGCGAGCGGACAAGTCCGCCGAGTGTCGAGATTAGCGTGGGTATCAAGCACGATCCTCTGGACAAAGACTTGACGATGCCTGTGCAAGCGACGGCGCCGGTCGACACCTTCGAGCCTGGCCTCTACGTCGCCAAGCGTATCGCCGAAACCCATCTGGGAATCCTTGACAGTCTACCAAGCGGCGACGATGCCACGACCTTTGTCGTTCGCTTGCCCAAGCCCCCGGGCCCGGCCTTGAAGCCAGCGCCCGCAACCCCTCTCCCCCTCAGCTAGCGTTGTCGTCGCGCGCAGTCGGCGACGCCGGGGAGTTCGTCGGTTCCTGCTCGCGCAGCTTTTCCCAGAGGCTCTTGCGGGAGATGCCCAGCATCTCGGCGGCTCGCAAACGCTTGCCGCCAGCTGCCGCTAGCACGCGTTGCAGGTGGGCCTTTTCGAAGGCCTTCACCGCATCCGCAAGCCGCACAGTGCCAGGTGGAACGATGGGCATGAGCTCGGCGACCGACACAGCAACAGGATCTTGCGGGTCTGCTGTAAATTTACCTGCTTGAGCGATCGCCGCTGGCAGATGGTCAAGCCCGATTTCCGTCGGGCCGGCCAGCACGACGGCGTGCTCGATGGCATGCGCCAGCTCGCGCACGTTGCCGGGATAGGAATACTTGGTCAGGGCCGTGCACGCTTCGCTGGAGATTTTGGGCACCCGCTTCTGCCCGCTCGCGTCCGTGCTTGCGAACGCCTCCAAGAAATATTGGATGAGAAGAGTGATGTCCCCTTCCCGCTCACGCAGTGGCGGCAAGGTCACATCGAGGACGTTGATCCGGTAAAAAAGATCCTCGCGAAACAATCCTTCAGCGATGCGCTTACGAAGGTTGCGGTGTGTGGCCGAGACCAAACGAACATCGACATGGACCGCGGTGTTGGTCCCGATGGGCTCGAAGGCGCCTTCTTGAAGAACGCGCAAGAGCTTGGCCTGCGCCGACAAAGGGAGCTCGGCAATTTCGTCGAGGAACAACGTTCCGCCGTCGGCGGCCTTGAAACGCCCGTCCCGCTTTTTGACCGCGCCGGTGAAGGCGCCCCGTTCGAAGCCGAACAGCTCGGCTTCGATGAGCGTTTCAGGAAATGCGCCGCAGTTGACCGCGACGAAAGGCTTAGTGGCGCGGGTGCTTCGCTCGTGAAGCAGACGCGCAACCAACTCTTTGCCCGTTCCGCTCTCGCCTTCGATGAGAACCGCCGCTTCGCTCTGGGCGATCATCTCGACGCGCGACTGCACTCGATTCATCTGTGGCGATCGGCCGATGAGCCGATTGCGTGGCGGCTTCTCGGACAGTGACCGCTTCGCTTGAGCCAAGTCGCCTCTCGCTTGGCGCGCGCTTTCGATGCGAGCGATCTGCTCCAACAGATCGTCCATGTCGAACGGCTTGGTCAGGTAGTCGGTGGCGCCTTCTTTGAGCGCCGAGACCGCCTGCGCGATTTCTCCGTACGCGGTCATTAGGATGAAGTCCGCCGAGGGCGTCATGGTGCGGCTGCGACGAAGCAGCGAGATACCATCGAGCTCCGGCATACGCACGTCGCTGATGGCCAGATCGAATTCCCCCCGATCGATGAGCGACTGGACGGCGCGCGCGTCGTCACCCGCCTCGACAATCTCATGGCCGGCCTCGCGCAGAATATCCGCCATGGTCGCCCTCAGTTCGGCCTCGTCGTCAATAATCAGAATCTTCATGGTTGACCTGTGACCCCGCCCCAGAGAGCAAAAGGTGTAGCACGCTCTCCCACCGAACGCAGCGGAGATCAGACGCCTTCGTCACCACTTCGTAACGGCCTGAGCCAACGATAGCACTCCGCGGCTCGATGCGGCTCACCGACACTCGCCGCCGAAGACACGATCTCGCTCGCGAAACGCGATCGATAGCCATGGCACATGGCTTGCAAAATTAGTTTGCGGCGAGTCGCGAAGCTAGCCCCGATCCGGGGCCCGCGGTGTCAACCAAGTTCCAGGACCACTACCATGATCACATCAGCAGAGCATTTGGTCGAAAAATCACTTACGGAAGTCGAGGGCCGAATCCGACAGTCTTTGGAGACTTTCCAAAACGAAACGGCGAACCGGCTCAAGCGCCTACGACAATACCTGGCCGACCGGCCGGTGCGATCTGTCGTCGTGGCGTTCACGGTCGGTCTCGGTCTCGCGCGCCTCTTGCAGAGGCTCAGGTGAACGGATTACCCAAGGAGTCCATCTTGGAAACTTCCCCAAGCGCCGCAGAGAACGTTGAAGCTGAGGCCGCATCTCGGTGCGAGCGCATGCGCGACGAAGCTATTGGTCAGTTCAAGGAACGACCGCTTCTGTGCACGAGCCTCGCGGCAGGTGCCGGCTTTCTGCTCGGTGGAGGGCTCGCCACGGCCACGACCCTGCGTGTGTTGCGAAACAGCGCCAGCCTGATCGTGCAGTTTACGATAGTCCCTTATTTGCTCGCACAGCTCCGCGAGATGCTGGTCGAACCAGCGCCAGTCAACCGCAATGGCATCAACGACACCCCGATTTGAGGAGAGAACAATGGATATGAAGGACATCAAAAACCTAGACAAAGAACAGATCTTGGAAATGCTCGGCTTGCAGCAGGCCGACACCACGTTGGCGTCCACATTGCGAGCGCTGGGCTTCATTGGGATTGGCGCGTTGGTCGGCGCAACCGTCATGCTCTTCCTCGCGCCGCAAACCGGTCGCGACATGCGCGAAAATGTCGTCAAGAAGGTGAAGAATACGACCGATCAGGCAGTGTCTGCCGCGTGCAACAAGGTCGACGAATCGTCCCAGGCGGTGCGAGGGTAGTCATGCTTTGGACAATTGCGGTCGTCCTTGTCGTGCTATGGGCGCTGGGCATGGTGAGCTCTTACACCCTCGGCGGATTCATTCACCTCCTGCTCATCCTTGCCATCATCGCCGTCGCGGTCCGTCTCATCCAAGGCCGGAACGTACTCCGCTAGGAGCGTGTTGCACATAAGGCATCTGGCGCTCCTCGCTTCGCTCGGGACGC
>CAZTTW010000300.1:0-5969 GCA_964616265.1 uncultured Myxococcales bacterium
GTCCCGCGAGCCGGGAGAGCGCAGCAGCACTAGCTTTTTTCGCATGATCGGCGCCCAAGTGGCGGGCTTGATCGTGTCGAGCAGCCTCATGCTCCTGGTGGCGAAACTCGGCGGCGGTAGCAGTCAGCCGCAGCAACAGCGCGGCTTTTTCATCGTCATGACCATCTTTGCCGTGGCCGCCATGATCTGCTTTCTCTTCACCGGCAAGATGACCCGCGAGCGCATCGTGGCCGAGCCCAAAGAGGGCAACGTCGCCAAGGAGCTCAAGGACATCGTCGGTTGCGGCGCTTGGTGGCTGCTCTTCTTCGTCTCGTTCTTCACCATCGCCGCGTTCACCCTGCGCTTCGGCGTGGCCGCGTACTACTTCAAGTACTACGCCGATCCCGTCGCCGTCGAGCGCTGGGGCCTTTTCCAGGGCGGCGCCGTTAGCGCGTTCTTCACGTTCGGCACCATCTCCAGTCTTCTCGGCGTGGTGGTCTTCAGCTTCTTCGCCAAGACCATCGACAAGAAGAAGATGTACTACATCCTCATCATCTCCTCGGGCCTACTGTCGACGTACTTCTATTACATCCCCAACACCAACATCACGACCATCATCGCGACGCAGGCGTTGTTCTCGTTCTTGACGGGACCGACCGGGGCGGTTCTGTTCGCCATGTACACCGATATTTCGGCCTACTTGCGCCACCGGGGTGCCAACGCGTCCGACGGGCTCGTCATGTCGGCGGGCTCCTTCGCGCAGAAATTCGGCTGGGCCATCGGCGGCTCCATCACCAGTATCTTGCTCGGCCTCGCCGGCTACGTGGCGAATCAGGACCAAAGCGACAACGTCAAGCAGATCATGCGCTTCATGATGAGTTGGGCGCCCATGATCACGTGTTTCCTGGGCGCCTTCTTCATGATGCTCTATCCGCTCAACGCCGCGCGGATGAAGATCATCACGCAAGAGCTGGCCGATCGCCGTGCGCAGCAGCGCTAGCTGAGGGCTGAGCCCGCCCGCTAGCCGGTAGGCACAGGCACGCGCACGTCGGCGGACACCGTCGTGCCGCCGTCGACGGTGATGCTGCCGTCGGCGGCGATGGTAACCTTGTAGTGTTGCAGGGACGAGCGCGCCGGCCCGTGCGTTACCCCGCCGTTGCCGTCGAAGGACGAGCCGTGGCATGGGCAGTAGAGGCCGGCGCTGATCGACGAGCCCGACGCATCTTCCACCAGGCAGCCGGCGTGCGTGCACACGGCGGACATCGCGTAGACGCCCTGGCTGTCGCGTCCGACGACCACGTTGGATGAAAGGACCTGCAAGGTGTCCAGCTTGAGGCTCGACACGTTGCCGCCGCTGACCGGGCCGGTGGGTGGCGAGCCGGTGGGGTTCTGGCAGGCGGGGAGCGCCTTGGCGAAGAGCAGGACTCCGGTCGCCGTGCCGGCCAAGCGAAGAAGCTGCCGGCGGCCGAGCGTGGAATGGCAATGGCCGTTGTCGTTCTTGGGTTCAGACATACAGGACCTCCTGGGTCGGATTTACTGATCCTGTAGTTCTAGAGGCGATGAATCAGGCAGACTTAATGCGCGGAATTGGCAGGCCGCCCGATTATTGCAAAGGCGTCACCCTCCGCGGCGGGCGCGGAACTTCTTCACGAAGCCGGAGGGACGATACGTCAGCTTCGCTTGCCGAAGACCTTCGTCGCCCAGATCTTGCTCGCGATTGACGAGGGTGATGGACTCCGGCAGGGAGCGCGCAAAGTCCATATTGATGACCTGATAAAGGCCTTTCATGCGCGGCACCGTTTTCTCGTAGTGCACCGCGAACATGGTACCGCCCGCCGCTGGCTCGCCTAGGGTGTACCCGGCTGGCTGCTTGTCGACGTAGTAGATGCGGCCTTCGAGGCCAAATTCCGTGGCGTGCTCCAGCGCTTCCTTTGCGGGAGCGTAATCCGCCTGATCCGCGGCGGTGGTGCGCCAGGCTTCGAGCACGATCAGGGCATCCTCGATGCGATTCGGCGAGATCACCTCGGCTTCGTAAGCGTGGACGCGCTCGAAGGCGTGCACCAAGTTGCGCTTCTTTTGCAGGGCCCGTCCGTGCAGCGTCGCCAGACTCTCGCGGTGGTAGAGGTAGTCGAAATTGTCTCGGTCCTCACTGACGACGTAGTCCGCCTGCGTGAGCGCCGCGGCCTGCGCTTCGGTCACGAGCTTCATGGACGAAAAGCGTTCGAAAAGCTCGGCCAGCAGCTCGGGGCGCGGCAAGCCGAACGGGGCTATGAAAAATGGCACGCCCTTGTCCGCGCCTCGCAGTACCAGCGTGCCGTCGGTGAGGCGTCCGATGCGGTAGTCGTGGGACCCGCGGAAACAGTAGATGCCGGCGAAGCTCATCTCGGACAACCCGTCGCGTAGCTCACGGAACAGCGGTCGCAGCAGAGGAAGATCTGCAAGCTCGAGCTCGGTCAGGTTCGGGTAGGTTCCGATCATCAGGCGGCAGACGTTTGCGAAAGCAAAACTCTAGCACGGGGCCAGCGGAGGCGCTCGACCCCGTGCCAGATGCGGGTATTACTAGCTGCCGGCGACGAAGTTGAAAGGATACGAGACGATGGCGATGCCACCTTGCTGCGGCTTCGGGAACGGCCAGCGCTTCACGGCGTCGGTCACGCACTTCTCGACGTAGACGTTGGCGAGAGTCGAGCTTTGCACGACCGAGCTCAGCACCTGACCTGCGGGCGAAATGACGAACTGGACGGAAAGGCGTCCCTCCAGACCGGCTTTCCGGACGAGCTCTTGGTCGTAGCAGTACTTCACCTCGTTCATGTGCAGGTGAACCACGCGACGGATGATTTCCTTGTCCAGCGAGCCGTGGGTCGTAGTGACGATTCCTGGTGTGATGGTTGGGCCGCGCGGACGTCGTGCAACCAAGTCCCCGACTCCGTGTCCGGGTCCGTAGTTGCGCCCGACGGTATGGTACTGGTCGCCAAGACCGATGGTGCGCAGGCCGGTCCCGCCTCCGCCCGGACCCGTGCCCATCACTCCGAGGCCACCGGGGGCATAGGATCCAGCGATCTCGCTACCAACCAAATTGCCGAGCACGTTCTCCTCGTCGGTCCCTGCCGCGATTCCGCTCCCGAAAATGCTACTGAATGGCGAGTTTTTCGTGCTGCCGAGGATGCCAAGAATGCCTCGATTCAAGATGTCGGCTTTGGCGTCTTCCTTCGTCTGGCCAAGCTGGATGTCCTTGCCAGTGCGCTTGAGCGCAAAGGCGCCGTTGTTTCGCCGGGAATTTCTATCGCCAAGCTGGCCGGAATCTCTCGCCTGCGCTTCGCCGGTGTTGCCGGGGTCGTGGCTTGGCTTGTTTGCGAGAACTTCGGGAACCTTTGCCGGAACCGACGGAATGACGGGCGAAAGGAGAATAGCCCGGCGCATGCCTATCAGATCGTCGGAGACTGCCGCGCCATCCGGCGGAATCGCAAAGCTCAGAAGCAAGAGCACCCCCAGCGCCAGGAAGGCCCCGAGCGTGAACTTCTGCTCGGCCCAGCGCCAAGCCACCAGACGCTTGGGCAACGGTTTTTCACAGGCGGTATGGGCGAGCTGGAAGCTCATGGCGCCGCACTGGATGCGCGCCTGCCCGTCGGGCGGCAGGGTGAAGTTGCTCCCTCGGCCGGCCAGATAGTCGGTCAGCCGGTAGACCTTGCCGCCGACGGCGACATCGCCGGTCATCTGCGGCGTGACGTTCACCAAGAAGCCGGCACCCCAGCGTGCGACCAAGGGCAGATCTGGTCCACCGATCACCTCGCTCGCCGCAGGGGCATCGGCTTCGGCCGATTCTCCGATGAGGTAGCGGCTCCCGCGGTCGAGACCTCCGAATGCGCCGAGGTGTTTGCGGCTTGCAGCGGGCGACAAGAGTCGCGTCCCGATGAGAACGCCGTTGTAGCTGGCTCGAACTTCGAGCGCCGGCGTTTCTTCCGACGGCCCGACCGTCCAAGGTGGTGGCAAAGAAGGGTCTTCGACTCTGAGTGCAGACGTGTCCATGGCATGCTCCTTTCGTGAGACCGGTGCCATGCAGCCTGGGCCGTGCTCGGCGGCTCGCAGCTACCCGGTGGCATCCGGACGATGCTGGGGCGTGGGAGCCGGAAATCGCCGGCATCAACCTCCATCGCCCTTCTGTTGCTAGGGACAACCCGAACTGCGTTTAGGTTTCACCTTCGTTGTCGGATTTGCGGCGCTGGATCGTCGGAATTTACAAGTCTTGGCGCGTTGGCTGGCTGGACCGTTACCTCCGCTTCTCGTTAGCGATTCTGGGCGTTCCGTGGTAGGCATCGGCGCCACCGATGGACACCTACATCTGATTTCCAGGGAAAGGCAGTGATGAAGGAAAACCCAGGGAGGATTGGTATCGATATCGGCGCGGTGTCTTTGAAAGCCGTGCGACTTTCAGCGGACGGCTCGGTCCTACGGGCGTTCTACGCCCGGCACCGCGGCGAACCGGCCAAGGCCCTCGAAGCGGCGCTGACCGAGCTGTCGGTCGGGCCGAGCGACTCCATCGGCATGTGCGGTCTGAACGCGGTCCGTTTCTGCGAGTCCTTCGAGGTACCAAGGCTCGACCTTGCGGCCTGCCAGATTCCGACGGTGCGGGCCCAGTTCCCCGACGTCGCCAACATCATCGATATCGGCGGCGGCTCGCTCACCCTGGTCCAGCTCGACCCGCAAGGGCATTTCCAGAATTACGCCACGAACTCCATGTGCGCGGCCGGCACCGGCTCATTTCTCGATGAGCAGGCGGCGCGGCTGGGCATTTCTTACGACGACGCGGGCCTGGTCGGCCAGGTCGCCGAGCCTCCCTCCATCGCGACTCGCTGCTCGGTGTTTGCCAAGAGCGACCTCATCCACCGCCAGCAGGAAGGCTACAGCAAGGCGGCGATGTGGTCGGGCCTTTGCCGGGGCATGACCCGAACGCTCATCGGCACGCTCCTGCGCGCCAAGCCTCTCGACAAGCCCACCGCCATCGTCGGCGGCGTGGCGCTCAACAAAGAGGTCCTGCGCTGGCTGGACGCCGCTTATCCCGGCCTTCTGCGCATCCATCCGCAGCCGCATTTGGTCGGCGCCATCGGTGCCGCTGCCATGGGCGTGGTGCCGAGGCACCTGCCGTCGCGTGAAGCCATCCACAAGATCGCCACCAAGAATGTCGTCGAGTACCACGACTGGCCGCTCACGCTCGAGAAGTCGAAGTATCCCGACTTCGCCACCGCGGAATCCTTCGTCGACGCCGACGGCAACGAAGTTCGCGTGGTGTCCTGGTCAGCCGGTCAGGCGTTGCGGGTTTTCATCGGCATCGACATCGGCTCGACCAGCACCAAGCTGGCGCTCATCGACGAAAGCGACAACCTCAAGGTCGACATCTATCGCAAGACCGGCGGCGATCCCGTCGGCGCGGTCCAAAAGTTGTTCCGTGCGCTACTCGCGCTACAGAGCAAGAAGGGCGCGCGCATCGAGGTGCTCGGCACTGCCACCACCGGCAGCGGTCGGAAGATCGTCGGCGAGGTCATCGGCGCCGACTGCATCGTGAACGAGATCAGCGCCCACGTCGCCGGCGCCACGTACACCGATCCGGCTGTCGAGACGATTTTCGAGATCGGCGGCCAAGACGCCAAGTACATGCAAATCGCGGACGGCCACATCCGCGATGCCAACATGAACTACGTCTGCGCGGCGGGCACCGGCTCGTTCATCGAAGAGCAGGCCAACAAGCTTGGCTACAAAGTGGCCGACGTGGGCGCGGCGGTTCTCGGCGTGAAGCCGCCGCGCGCCACCGACCGCTGCACCGTCTTCATGGAGCAGGACGTGGTTCGCTTCATCGAAGGCGGCGCCACGCGCGAAGAAGCCCTGGCGGCGGTGATGGTCGCGGTCGCCAAGAACTACCTCAACAAGGTCGTCGGCAATCGCCAGTACAACCGCAAGCGCATCATGTTTCAGGGCGCGACGGCGCGGAACAAGGC
>CAZTTW010000301.1:0-1197 GCA_964616265.1 uncultured Myxococcales bacterium
CCCAAGAACACGGCGTCGGCATGGGCCTGCGTTTCCTCGGCGTGCAGCATGGTGGCGATGCCACCGAAGATGACAGGCACGCCCCGGCGCCGGTATTCGTCGGCGATGGCCCAGCCACGCTTGACCTGGCTGGTGAGCATCATGGAAATGCCGACGAAGTCGACCGGCTCGTCGTCGCTTAGGGTCTGGACGTTTTCGTCGATGAATTCCAGGTCGACGTCTTCGGGCAAGGTTGCGGCGAAAACGATCGGACCGTGAGGCGGAAGATGGAATTCAGTTTGCCCGGACAGCTTGGGCCACTTGGGATAAATGAGGCGAAACTTCACGTGCGTTTCCTAGGCGGCAAACCCGGGCACGCTAGCACGACCGGTGACCGCGTTCATGCACCGTCTACGGCGCAAGGCGAGCGATTGTTGACATCATCTGGCGATTTCCCGACCGGAAGGTCCCAATTGTTGTACGGGTAGCAGATTCACCCGCTCCCGAGGAGTAGTTCATGCGCAGTACGTTGTCCCTTGTCGTGGTGCTCGGAGTTTTTGCGGCTGGCATCGCCGCTGGTTGTGCGAAGCAGTCGGATGGGGGTGGCGGATCGGGAGCCGGTGGATCGGCAGGCAAGGGCGGCACAGGCGGCAACGTCAGCTCGGGCGGAAGCAGTGCAAACGGTGGCACGAGCGGCAAGGGTGGCGCGACTTCGAGCGGCGGAACGAACGGCTTTGGAGGTGGCTCCAGTGGCGGAGCGAGTGGATCGGCAGCCACCGGAGGCAGCGCCGGAAACGGCGGATCGACGGTCGCGGGCGGAAGCTCGGGCGGTTCCAGCGGCGGGGTAGGCGGAGCCAGTACTGGCGGCGGCAAATCGGGAACGGGCGGCACGACCGGGGGCGGTTCGACTGGCTCGGGCGGCAGCGGTGGTGCTGGTGCAAGCGGCACAGGCGGCAATGCGGTCGGTGGCTCGTCGGTTGGTGGCTCGTCGGTTGGTGGTGGCAGTGGCACTTGCTCGAGCGCCTTCTTTTCGGCGGATGCCGCCAGCCGGATAGCCGCGGAATACGACAGTTGGACGAAGACCTACATCCAAGACTGTCCCGCCAACAACAGCGCCGTGGTCAAGAACGGCGGCGGCGTTGTTTCCGAGGGCATCGGCTACGGCATGCTCCTCGCCGCCAACAACAACGACCAGAAGCTGTTCGACAAGCTGTGGAA
>CAZTTW010000301.1:1297-5969 GCA_964616265.1 uncultured Myxococcales bacterium
GCATGCTCCTCGCCGCCAACAACAACGACCAGAAGCTGTTCGACAAGCTGTGGAAATTCTACACGGACCACCTCGACAAGAAGGGCCTCATGAACTGGTCCATGGATGCCTGCGCCGCCCCCGGCGACAACGGAGCCAACGCGGCCAGCGACGGCGATTTGGATGCGGCCATGGGCCTCGTCACTGCCAACAAAATCTGGGGCGGGTACGCCGATGCGGCCAAGAATCTGATCGGCAAGATCAAGGACAACGAAACCGACACCTGTCCGAATGGGCTGGTCGTCTTGCGTCCGGGCGACATGTGGGGCGGCTGCAGCGACGCCAGCAACATGGGCAAGGTCAATCCGTCGTACTTCTCGCCGGGTCACTATCGGGTCTTCGCAACGCTTGATACGGCAAACGCCGACTTCTGGCTCAAGCTCGCCGCCGACTCTTATACGCTGCTGGCGCAATACCAAGACAAGATGAATGGCTTGGTCCCTGAATGGGGATACAACGACGGCCGCGTAGAAGGAGACTATGGCTACAACGCTTGCCGGACTCCGTGGCGCGTGGCCATGGACTACATGTGGAACTGCACGCCAGAAGCGAAGACGTTCCTCCAGAAGGTCAGCGCATTCATCGACAGCAAAGGCGGCGTTGCGACGACGGGCTATCCGGCAGGAGAATCGACGACCAACAGCGCCTTCATGGGCGCGTTCGCGGATTCGGGGATCGCTGTTAGCCAAGCCAAGATCGACAGCTACGTCAAGGACTGGATGGCCGCCACGCTAGCCGACACGCCGTACTTCCAGGCCACGTTACGACGCCTCTACCTGATGGTCGCAGGCGGCAAGATGCAGTCGGGGCGATAGCAGTTCTGGCTCGCAGTCGGCCTTGCCGAACCTCGGCAGCAACTGCGTGAAGCAGTTGTTACGTAAGCGACACCAAGAGTCTCACGCGGCGGCCGCAGTTCCGCGAAGCGCGTGGATGTTCCGAGACTGTCCGTCGCTAGCTCGACGGCGGTGGCTTTGTCTTAGCGCGTTACCAAACACCCTTGCCCTCGGTTCGGTTCTCCATCTGGGTCTCGAAAGTCGCCGCCGTTTGTACTACCCTCACCGTCGCTGTGGCAGCTCTCTTACCATCCTCGCCATCCTGGTCCCTATCGAACCTATGAAGTCCCCTATCGAACCTATGAACACTCCACGTCCTCGCTCGCCCGTCACGTTTAGCAACCGAACAGGTTTGGCCTGGCGGGAGTTCAATTCCCTGCCTCCAACTCCACCCCCTGTGGTCGCCGCCGCCCACGGCGACACTACTCCCGTCGTGGAAACGTCCGGCCTCAATGACCTGGACGATGTTACTCCTGTTGTGCCGCCGAGGCTCAGGTCGGCACCCGTCGCAGGAACACCCGCTGCGGCCACACCGGTCGAGCTGCCGCCGGGCGCTCAACCACCGTTTGGCAGAGCGAAAGCGCTTCTCTTGATTGCCGGCGGGGGCCTCGCTCTGGGAGCGTTGATAGGTTTTCTGGTTTACTTTCCGGCGAAGCCGGAAAAAAGGTCCCGGCCTGTCCCGGTTGTAGCACCGACGGTTGCCGCGCCGCCGACGGTGACCGCGCCGCCAACGGCGACCGCGTCGCCGACGGTGACCGCACCGCCGACGGTGACCGCGCCGCCGACGGTGATCGCGACGCCGGTGCCAACCGAGGCTGTCCAGCCCGTCGAGCACGAACAAGGTATTCCCACCGAAGCGCCGCCCTTGCCGTCCAGGACCAAGAGTCACATCGAGATCACCGTACAACCGGCGGACGCGGTGCTTTCCGTGGACAAGCATGTGGCGGGGGGCAACCTCGTCAAGATGGACATTTCACCATCCCACACCCTGCATGTCGTGCATGCCTCGGCTTCCGGATACGTCGCGTTCAAGAAAACCATCAGTTACGCCAAGGATGTCTTTCTCGACATCAAGCTGGAAAAGACCCAGCCACTCGTTCGAGCCGTCGCCCGCGACAGGCCTTCCCCGCCGTTCGAAGCAGAACCTCGCGGCAACGAAGCGAAGGCAATTGCGCCGGTCAGGCCGAGCGTCGCTCCTGCTTCGCCCGACGTTGAGGATTTCGGAATGGACTTGAAACGTCCGAACACGAACCGACCCACCAAGAAGATGGACGAAACGGATCCCTACTCTCCATGAAAAGAACCAACCAACCTACGTTCGCTGTTCTGCTGCTTCTTCTTGCGCTGCCCACGATGGCGGAGGGAGCGACGAATAGCTCGGATCCGGTCGAGCAGGCCCGCGCCATTTTCCACCAGGGCGTGGAGCTGTACAACGAGGGGAGCTTCGACGCGGCCTTGGCCGAGTTTCGTAAGGCGTACCGACTGTCCCCCAACTATCGCTTGCTCTACAACATCGCCCTGACGTACTTCGATCTCCACGACTACGTCAACTCGATCAAGTACCTGAAGCAATATGTGCAGGAGGGCGGAAGCGAGATCTCGGCGGAGCGGCGCAAGCAGGTGGGCGACTTGAATCAGAAGTTGGAAGAACGGACGGCCTCGCTGGAGATCGTTTGCAATTTGGACGGCGCGGACATTCGGGTCGATGACCTGTCGGTTGGCGTTTCACCGATTGCTTTGCCTGTCGTCGTGAACGCCGGTCCTCGTAGGGTCACGGCAGTCAAGCTGGGTTACGCGGTGGTGGCTCGCATGGTCACCGTGGGGGGCAAGGAAAATGCCAAGGTGTCCCTGGAACTCGCCGTGCCCGTCGAGTCGCAGGGCGGGGGACGCGCGAAATCGCGGAGGGCCGGCGACGCGGACGGGGCGCTCTCGGCCGATCTCAGGAGCGAGGCGACGCAAAAGGCGCCGGTGAGAATTGGGCTTGTCACCAGCAGTCTTGTGGCAGGTGGGTGCGCGATTGCCACGGGCGTCTTCGGTGTCATGGCACTCAATGCCAAGAGCGATTTTGAAAAAGAACTCGACAAGATTCCGAACTCCAAGGACAACATCGACAGCGCCCGATCCAAGCTCAGGACCGATGCTCGCCTGACCGATGTGTTCGGAGCCGCCACCCTGATTTCGGGCGGTGTGGCGCTTTACTACCTTCTTTCGGATCCTGGTCCCAAGAAGATTTCCGGAAAGACCAGCTCGATCGCGTTGGCTCCGACGGTCGGCGGACTGTTGGTGCACGGTGAATGGTAAGCGGCTGGCGATCCATGAAGACCCCATCTCTTGTCGGCGAGGATTCGATGTCTAGATTTCGTTGTCTATTCTTCCTTGGCTTGGCGGCCGTCAGCATCGCGGGCTCCGCTTGCAGCCTCACGGTCGAGAGCGATCGTGTGCAGTGCAAGACCGACAATGACTGCTCGGCCCGAGGGGCGGCGTACGCCGGCTATGTGTGTAGCAATTCGCTGTGCGAGCCCGATCCGACCTGGGCTTGCCTCGATCAGAAGAACTCCGACGCAACTCCCACCGGTACGGTTCACGTGGTGTTGACCACCGAGGATCTGCTCAGCAAGAAGCCCATCCAAGGGGTTTCGCTCACGTTGTGCGCGAAGCTCGACGCCAACTGCCAGCTTCCAATCGCGCAGTACCAAAGCGACCCAAACGGTCAAATCGATGTCGAAATGCCTGCCGGCTTCGACGGTTACTTTCAGACGGAAGGCTCCGGTTTGTACCCCATGCTCTTTTTTCCCCCGAGTACGCGCTCGCAGCGCGCGCCAGGGACGTTGCCGATGATCGCGAATTCCTTTTTCGCGACTATGTTTTCCGGGGTCGGGGGCCCGGTTGGCGCAGACCGCACCGTCGTCATGACAACCGCTCTCGACTGCCTGGGCCAACCGGCGGCCGGGCTGACGTTGGCCTCTGCCCAAGCGGACGACCGCACGGTCGGCTACGTCATCCAGGGTGGCTTGCCTTCACGAACGGCGGCTACGACCGACGATAGCGGGGCCGGCGGCTTCGTTAATATTCCGCCGGGCAACGCGGTCATTACCTCGACGATGGCGGCGACCAACCAACCGGTCGGCACCATTGCCGTGCAAACGCGCCTCGGTTACATAACCATGGTGCTCGTCATGCCAAACGGCCTCTAGAAAGCCGAGAGCTCGTATCGCCGATCACTCGTGCTCGATGAGGCGCATTTCCAGCCGGTAGCCGCCGGTGCCGGGCACGCGCAGTACCACGAGCGGATAAAAGCCCTTGTCGGGCGGGCCGAGCAGAAGGATCTCGCGCGACAGTCGCGTGCCCCAGAACGTGCGGATGGCTCGGGGGCCGTCCGCAGCCAGCTCGACGTCGGTTATCTCGCCGCCGCCGTCGGCCGGTGACCATCGACAGACCGTGGCGCCGCTTTGGTACGTACCGATAGCCGTCGGCGGTCCGGCGGGAGACAGATAGGCGTTGCCCACGTCGGCCATCAGAGACCCCGCGAAGTTGGGTCGATCGAAGGGCGGGACGGCGCGGTCGATCTTGAGCGGAGCGCCTGCGCGTTGGGTGCCGTCGAACAGGGTCACGCCCTCGGGTGAAACCAGCACGGCGTGAAGCGCGCCAGCTTCGGCCGCCGTCGCACCGATGAGGCCACTGTCTTGTCCGAAGGGCAGGCTGGCGAAGATGGTGTGGGTCGCGTGCCACGGCTGGGCGGGAAAGGCCCGCTGGCAGCGCGCGCTCGCGTCTTTGGCGGATTCGGCGTCGACGGGACGGAG
>CAZTTW010000302.1:0-5968 GCA_964616265.1 uncultured Myxococcales bacterium
CCGCGAGGACCCGCTGAACGATGTATTGGTCCGTGCACCAGTACCAGAAACCGATCATGGCCGAGCCCGGCAACACCGCCAGCCACGGGAAAGACTTGTCGCTGAGCGGCCGGATCAGGTGGATGTTCGTGCCAACTGCCGACAGCATGTTGCCCCAACCGGCGACCAAACTGCCGTGGC
Source organism: uncultured Myxococcales bacterium (assembly GCA_964616265.1). Taxonomy (GTDB): domain Bacteria; phylum Myxococcota_A; class Polyangia; order Fen-1088; family Fen-1088; genus Fen-1118. Next base: position 181 of record CAZTTW010000302.1, read on the forward strand.
CCAGAGTTGCGAGGCCAACAAACAGGATGAAGAAAGAGCCAAGCAGCAGGACCGGCGTCTGCAGCAAAGAGGTGTACATGATCACTCGCATGCCGCCGACGGTGGTGTAGATACCCGTGACAAACGCCAGGCCGAGTGAAATGACCCAGAACATGTCGACCTGGTGCCCCATGATGCTAATCGAGTCGACGCCCAGGAATACTTTAAAGACCACGTCTGCGGCATACAGAGTCGCCGACAACTTGGTGAGCACCAAGCTTGCGATAGTAAGCAGGCTTAGAATCGACCTTGAGCCGGCTGAATAGCGTAGCTCGAGGAATTCCGGCATGGTGAAGACCTTGATCCGGTCGTAGATAGGCACGAACACCCAGCCCAGGACCAGAATGAGCCACGCGTGCATTTCCCAGTGGGCCATGGCCATACCGGTGGCAAAGCCCGCGCCCGCCAGCCCGACAAGGTGCTCGGAGCCGATGTTCGACGTGAAGATCGAGGTACCGATGGTGCCCCACTTCGCGTCGCGTGCCGAGAGGAAATAGCCTGCCCCGTCCTGCACCTTGTTGCGTACAGATGCCCAGACAATCGCAATCATTGCCGCGAAAAAGAGCAAGATTGCGACCCAGTCGGCCGAGTTAAAGATGGCGCCTTTGTTCATCACTTGAGCTCCTTTGCGTTAAGCAGCTGGTGATCTCGTCGTTGCCCCTTTAACTGCTGACTAGACAACGCCGAGCAAGGTGCTGAAGCACGCAGCGATCTCGAACGGATTCGAGGCTCGCAGCGTGCTCAGCGACTCTGTCGAAGTCTATCGAGCGGAGAACTGATAAATCGAGGTCTGGTGGTAGCGCTGACCGGGCTTGAGCACGGCGCTCGGGAAGTTCGGGTGATTCGGCGAGTCCGGGAAGAGCTGGCCTTCCATGACGATGGCCGTGCGGTGCTTGTACGCGATGCCTTGCTTGCCGTGGATGGTACCGTTGAGGAAATTGCCCGAATAGAACTGCAGGCCCGGCTGATCCGTGAGAAACTGCATGACAATTCCGCTCGTTGGATCGTAAAGCTCGGCAACCTTGCGTACCTTCTTGGCCGGGGTGCTGAGCACCCAGTTGTGGTCGTAGCCTTTGCCTAGCTCGAGTTGCTCGTCTTTGGCGTCGATGCGAGCGCCGATCTTGGTGGGCTTGCGGAAATCGAGCGGTGAGCCGGCGACGTCCGCGATTTTTCCCGTCGGAATGAGTCCGGCACCGACGGGCGTCGTCTTGTCGGCATCGATGGTCAGCTCTTCGTCCAGGATGGTATGCGTCGGGTCGCCACTGAGATTGAAGTACGAATGGTGCGACGGATTGAGGATGGTGGCCTTGTCGGTCGTCCCGAGGTAGTCGATGCGCAGTCCGTTCTCGGGCGTCAGTGTGTACGTCACGGTCAGTGTGAGCGTTCCGGGATAGCCTTCTTCGCCGTCCTTGCTCACGTACGTGAGCTTCACGCCCGGACCGGTCTTGCCCTTGATCGGCTCAGCCTTCCATAGCTTCTTATAGATGCCGTGGGCTCCCCCGTGCAGATGGTTCACGCCATTGTTGACATCGAGCTGATAGCTCTTCCCGTCGAGCGTGAATTTTCCGCCGGCAATTCGGTTCGCATAGCGACCGACGGTCGCGCCGAAGAAGTCCTTGTCTTTGACGTACCCGGCGAGATCGTCGTAGCCAAGAACGACGTCGCGAAGCTTTCCTTGGCGATCCGGGACCTTCAGCGAGACCACAATGGCCCCGAAGTTGATAATCTTCACTTCGGCACCGGAGGCGTTGGTAAGCGTGTAGAGCGTCACCTTCCCGCCATCGTCGAGCGTACCGAATGGAGATTCAGTGACGGATGGCTCGGCCTTCTTGGCGGAACTATCCGAGGCTGCCAACGCCGCGGTAGGCAGCGCAAGCGCTAGGACAAGGGCAGACAGAGTGAGTTTCATAGACATGGCTCCGATCGTCTCCCCGCTACCACATCGCTTCGCCCTGCAAACCGGCGATCTTGCCGCTCAACGTGTACACCCCGGTGTTGGGGTCGGGGTTGGTGTAGAGCCTGCCTGAATCGACGGTCGCGCCGGCAGCAGCCTTGTCCCACTGAGCGTAAGTGAAGAAGGCGCGGATCTCCGGGCGACCCCAGAATCCCCTGGCTCCAGCGATCGCAATGGCCCCAGTAGCCTTCAGCAGCCACTGCGGATCTGAACCGTTGGTCTTCTGGACCCGATCGTAGCCGACCTCGGCGAGCAACTTGAGGTGTTCGAGAACTCCGAAGCTTGCGCGGGTGCCGGCGGAGTACCACGACGTGACGGCCCCACTTTCGCCAGTGCCCGTGTTGTCACGTTGATAGACGAAGTTCGTCTGTTGGCCGTACCAGGCGGTGGGCTGAATGGTAAGGACATCTACGAACCGGAAACGAGACTCGGCCGGATCCCAGCGGAGCGAAAAGTCTGGGTAGTAGAAGCGCGCCAGCGTACCGAAGCCGGTGCCCCCACCCTTGCCATATTGCACGGCCGCCTTGTTATTGCCGCCGAGGACATCCTGCACATACTGGAAAGTAACGCCCCAACCGCCATGGGTGTTGGAGTTGCCGTTCACATCTTTGTCGTTGCTATCGTCCAGGATGTACTGGAACCCGAGCTGGAGCTCACCACCCGCCCACGGCTTGAACCCGCGCACCTGCAGGTCGGCGCGAATGCCGAGGTCAATCTGCATCGGCAACTGCGGCCCCATCGAACCGTTGGGCTGTCCGTCGACGGCAAAGAGAGCCAAACTGAACGTCATGTCACGCACCGAGTCCGGGGCCGAATCCATCATCTTGCCCAAACGGAGGTCCTCTAAACCCGCGCCCACGCCAGAGGGGTTCCAATAGAAGAAGTCGCTGATGTAGACACTTTCGCGCTTGTAATAACGGGTACCCGCCCAGGCTGTTCCTCCGAAGAGCCAAGAAATTCCCTGAATGTCAGCATAGAGATTGGGGAAGGCCACGGCCGCACCCGTATTCGTCGAATTGAGATCTGAAGAGGTGACCCCAGTCGGAGAATAGCCAATATAGGTCGTCGGTATGAAGGCCACCGGCATGAAGTGCAGGTGTGAGACCGAGCCATCGTCACCCGCGTAGACCACCGTCGTGAACTCCATCTCGGCCCACACCTCACACTCGTTGCCGAGCCTGTACTTGGACAGCAACCCGCCCTCGAGAGCGAGTTGGAAGCAGGTCATACGCCCCCCCTTGTTACTCGCACCGAAACCGCCACGGAAATAGCCGTGCGTAGTCACGTCGCCAACTTTCGGTTTGGCGACCGGCGCGGCGGCGGCCTCGGCTGGCGCCGCAACCGCCGGAGCGGGCGCACCGGCTGCCGGCTGCTCAGCCTGCGCATCGTCAGTCGGCTGCTGGGTATCGGCGTTTGCGGCTTCCTCCGCGAAAGCTGGCGTCGATAGGAAGCCTGTCACTAACAATCCCGATAGCCCCGTTAACAGTAATGCTCGTCGCATGATTGACCTTTCCTCCGATGTGTTGGTCGCTAGAACTCTGTAATCAAGAAGCGCAACCTACTATTGTCCGTAGTAGGCGTTCTTGCCGTGTTTGCGCTCGTAGTGCTTGCGGACGAGATGCTCCGGCAGTCGACCCGCGCGAGGATCGAGTGCCTTCGTGATGGACGCCATCTTGGCCAATTCTTCGAGGACAACGGCGTGATAGACGGCCTTGTCGGCCGTCTTACCCCAGGTAAACGGGCCGTGCCCAGCCACGAGCACCATCGGAATCTCGCGTGGATCACGCGTGCGGAAGCAATCGATGATCTGCGTCCCCGTCTCGGCTTCGTAGTCGCCGCGGACTGCCTCGGGAGTCATGACCTCCGTACAAGGAACGTCCTCGGCAAGGTGGTCCGCGTGGGTCGTGCCGTAGATCGGGATCGGCAAGCAAGCCTGCGCCCACGCCGTGGCGTACGTCGAATGCGTGTGAACGATTCCACCGATGCCTTGGAAGGCTCGATACAAAGCGGCGTGGGTCTTGGTGTCGGAGGAAGGGCGCAAGCTGCCCTCCACCACCTTGGCATCGAGGTCGACGATGACGATGTCAGCAGCTTTGAGACTGTCGTAGTCAACGCCGCTCGGCTTGATCGCGAAGACCGCCCGGTCGGCGTCGAACGCAGAGACGTTGCCGAATGTGTAGATGGCAAGACCTTGGCGGGGAATTTCCATGTTCGCCCGCCAAGCCTGCTCCTTTAGCGCGTCGTAATTCGACTTCATCAATACCTGTCGCTGTACCTGTCGACGTCTATCGCCCGAGGCGGAAAGCGGCGTCGCTCCAGCGAAGCTCGTTCTTGAGCGCCGAAAGATCCGTGTCGCGTCCGATGTGCACGTATTCGAGGCCCAGCATTCCAGCCAAGTCCTCCATCTGCTCGGCCGTCACTGCGCGGCTGAACGATGTGTGATGGGCGCCACCGGCGAGGAGCCACGCTTGGCAACCGCGCTTGAAATCGGGACGCGGCACCCAAACCGCCCGCGCCACCGGAAGCTTCGGCATGGCGTGCTCGGCTTTGAGAACATCCACCTCGTGAACGATGAGTCGCATGCGCCCGCCCATGTCGACGAGCGTGGCGGCGACGGCCGGTCCGGGCCCGGCAGTGAACACCAGGCGACAGGGATCCGACTTGCCGCCGATGCCCAGAGGATGGATCTCGAGCGAAGGTTTTCCATCCGCGATCGACGGACAAACCTCGAGCATGTGCGCGCCCAGCACCTTCTCCTCGCCTTTGACCAAGTGGTACGTGTAGTCCTCCATGAACGACACCCCGCCCTGCTTGCCAGCAGAGATGACCTTCATCAGTCGAACCAGCGCCGACGTCTTCCAGTCGCCCTCGGCTCCAAAGCCGTAGCCATCGGCCATCAGGCGCTGGCAGGCAAGACCCGGGAGCTGCTTGAGGCCGTACAGGTCCTCGAAGGTCGTGGTGAAGGCACTGTAGCCTCCGCTCGTCAGGAACGCGCGCATTCCGATTTCTTGCCGGGCGGCGTCGCGCAGGCCCTCGCGCTGGGCGCCGCCCTTAAGCAGGGCCGGAGCGAGAACGTACTTCGACTCGTACTCCTGGACGAGGCGATCGACCTCGGCGTCCGCCACTTCGGCAATTCGCTTGGCCAGGTCACCCACCGCGTGTCCGTTGGTCGACCAACCAAGCTGAATCTGCGCCTCGACACGGTCGCCGCCGGTCACGGCGACTTCGCGCATGTTCATGCCGCCAAAGCGCACGATCTTCAGGTTCCGCGACTCGGCGAATGCGCAGGCAACGCGCGACCAGGCTTCGAGCTCCGCGACGACATCGGCATCCTGCCAATGCCCAACAACGATCTTGTTGTTCAGCCGGAGGCGCGACGTAATGAAGCCAAATTCGCGGTCGCCGTGGGCCGACTGGTTCAAATTCATGAAGTCCATGTCGATTTCCGACCACGGCAGCTCGCGGTTGAACTGCGTATGCAAATGGGCCAGCGGCTTTGCCAGCTGCGTGAGGCCCCGGATCCACATCTTCGCCGGGGAGAACGTGTGCATCCACGTGATCACGCCGACGCATGTCGGTGCCGAGTTAGCTTCGAGACATGCCTGCGAAATCGCATCCGGTCCCTTGAGCGTGGGCTTCCACACCACCCGAACCGGCAGCTTACCTGACGCGTCCAGATACGCCGCGATCTCACGGGAATGCTCCGCGACCTTGTTCAGGGTTTCCTGACCGTACAGCTCTTGACTGCCCGTCAAGAACCAAACTTCTTGGGTATTTGTAGCGCTCATGTTCGCA
>CAZTTW010000303.1:0-5961 GCA_964616265.1 uncultured Myxococcales bacterium
AAAACGCTTCGTCATTTCTATTGCACGGACGGCATCTGGCAGATTTTCGAACAGATGTCCGAGTCGCTCGATCGCGGTGTGGACGAGCTCGTCAATGAGGCGATGCGCACGTTTGCCGAGTCGAAGGGCTACTTCGCCGGGCCGGATACCGACGCACAGGCGTCGGGGCTGTTCGTACCGGAGGCCGGGCGGTCACCTGCGATGCCGACGCCTGCGATGCCGCCGCCTTTGCCGGCTGCTCGCATGACGGCGCACTTCGCTGGGCGGCCGATGTCTCCGGCGGCGCAATCGTCGCCCCTCCCGGCGGCCGGTCCTGGTGATATTCCGATGCCGCCGCTCTACCTCGTCTTCGGCAACCAGAAATACATCATCGACAAAGATCAGTTCATCATCGGCCGCGGCGCCAAGACCTCGGATCTTCCCATTCGCGACGGCAACATTTCTCGCAAGCACGCCGCGGTGATTCGCCGTGCCGGTTCGTACTACATCAAGGATCTCGGTTCGACCAACGGCATCGACTTCAACGGCGAGCGCATCGAAGCGCGGAAGATCGAAGAGGGTGACGTCTATTCGATCTGCGACTACCAGCTCAAGTTCACGTTCAACTAGCTCGGCCCTGACCGCCGACGGCCCCGTCGCCGCGCTGGCCGGCGCTGGACCGATCACGGCCGGACGCCTAGCCGAGCGAGGCCTGCACTGTATTCGCGACGTTCTGTATTTCTTTCCGACGGAGTATGACGACTACCGTCGCGTCTTCGGCGTGGCCGAGCTGTCGGGCCTGCCAGAGGGAACTGCGGTGGTGGTGCGCGGCAGGGTCGTTCGCGTGCACCGATTCTTTCGTCGCTTGCTGGACGTCTTCATCGAAGACGGCGGCGCCATGTTGCGCGCGCGCTGGTTTCGCCCCCATGCCGGCATGGCCAAGTCTTACGAGAAGGGCAAGCAAGTTGCCTTGGCGGGCAAGCTGCGGCGAAACGACAAGGGCGAAGGCGAGCTGATTCATCCCAGCAACGTGACGGCTCGGCTCGACGAAGTCGGCAGCGTTGGCATTCGGGCGCGCTATCCGCGGATCGAGGGCGTTCCTGGCCGCACCGTCGAGAAAATCGTGGCCGCTGCCGTGGCGGCCGTGGGGATCCGTGCCGAGGACTGTTTGCCTTCCGAAGTGCGCGCTCGGCTGAAGCTTCCCGATGCGGCAGCTGCCTTTGCGTTCTTGCATCAGCCGCCGGCATCGCTCGGCGAAAGCGAAATCGCGGACCTCGTCGCGGGCACGTCGTCAGCCCATCGGCGCTTTGCCTTTGAAGAGCTCTTCATCTTGCAGGCGGGACTCGCTCTCGAGCGGCGGCGTATTGCCAAACGGCAGGCACCCGCGACGATGGTCGATCGGCATCGTGTCCTGGTCGAGTTGGCCTCGGCCCTGCCGTTCGTGCTCACGGGCGCGCAAGAGCGCGCGGTGGGTACGATCTTCGCGTCGTTGGAAGCGGGCGAGCCCATGCAGTGTCTGCTTCAGGGCGACGTGGGGAGCGGAAAGACCGCGGTGGCCTTCGCGGCCAGTCTCCATGCCGCTCGCGGTGGCGGACAAACGCTGCTCATGGCGCCAACGTCAGTGCTTGCCGAGCAGCACTTTCAGACTCTCTCGGCGTGGAGCGCGCGCGTCGGCTTACGCTGCGGCTTGCTTCATTCCGCCCTGGATTCGGCGTCGCGCCGTCGCGTTCTCGATGCGGCAGAGGCCGGTGAGCTGGATCTCATCGTTGGCACGCACGCCCTTTTGGAAGACCGTTTGCGACTTTCATGCCTGGCGCTGGCTATCGTCGACGAACAGCATCGCTTCGGCGTTCGTCAGCGAGCCCGCCTTCGCCGGATGCAAGAGGCCGAGCAAGACACCGAGCAAAACACCTGGCAAATCGCCGCGCAAAACGGCATGGTCCCGCACCTGCTCGTGCTTTCCGCTACGCCTATCCCGCGATCCCTCGCCCTGACTCTCTACGGTGACCTGGACCTCGTCACCCTGGATGCTTTGCCGCCTGGTCGCAAGCCGGTGCTCTCCGAGGTTTGCGTCGGCTCGGATCTGCGCAAACGTTCGTATGAGATGGTGAGCGACGCCCTCGGAGCGGGAGGTCAGGCCTTGGTCGTTTGCCCGGCCATCGTCGAGCGCGACGAAGACGAGGAGCCAAAGGATGCCGACGTCGTCCGCGCCTCCGTGTCAGCGTTGTCCCGCGAGCTGCGCGCGACGCTGGCCCCGGCTCGCATCGGCGTCCTGCACGGCCAGCTTTCGCCCGAGAGGCAGCGTGCCGTGCTCGATGCTTTTCGCGCGCATTCCCTGGATGTCCTGGTGTCGACCACGGTGGTCGAGGTGGGCGTCGACTTGCCCGGCGCGAACCTCATGATTGTCGAAGACGCCGAGCACTTCGGTCTGGCCCAGCTTCATCAATTGCGCGGCCGGGTGGGACGGGGGAGCGCGCAGGCGCACTGTTTTTTCCTCACGTCCTCGGTGGATACTGCGGTCGTGGATCGGCTGCGAATGCTGGCCGGCACGACCGATGGCTTTCGCATCGCCGAGGAAGACCTGCGCAGGCGCGGCTCGGGCGATCTGCAGGGCGTTCGCCAAAGCGGTGTTCCGGAGCTGCGCTTTGCGGACGTGTCCACCTATCTTGACCTGGTCGAGAGTGCGCGCGCCGAGGCGCAGGCCGTGCTTGCAAACGATCCGGAACTGAACCTCCCCGAGCACGCGGCGTTGCGACGGGCGGTGACCGAGCGCTTCGAAACCCGGCGTCCCATCGCCGAGGAGGCTGGCTGAGATGCAGAGGGCATGGCGAGCCATTTTTGCCGGGTTCTGGGGCGGCATGCTGGCCGGTGTGCTGGATGCGCTGGCGACGCTTCTCGGAGCAGGACACGTGCTCGACGTGGGCAATGGCGCCAACCTCGTGGCCATCGAGGCCGGCCTTGGCGCGATGGCTGGCGCCGCGCTGGCCGTCGTCTACGTGGGCTGGACCTTGGCTTTGCAGCGCCACCTGTCGCGCTCGCGTTGGCTTTCGGCGGGACACGTGGTGACGTTTGTGCTGACGTTACCCGTGGTCGTTTACGATGCCATCGCTTTGTTCCGCGGTCCGCAAGCGGCGCGTATTCCGGCGCATCGGCTGCTTTCTGCGGCGCTGATTCTCGTCGGAGCCGGCCTGATTTGGGTTGCGGTAACCTTGTGGGGCCGGCTCCTGGCGCGAGCCGAGCCGTCGCCGAATGCGCCTTTGGGGAAGGCAGCGCGAAAGGGCTGGAGCCTGACGTGCGGCCTGGCGTTGCTGGCGCTGGCGGCTGTTCTGGATCATGCCAATCGCCACATCTTGCCCAGGCTCTACCCTTGGTTCCACCTCACCCTTTCCTTGGCTACACTCCTCGTCTGTGTGCTGGCCGCGCGTGTCTTGCTCGGCCTTGGCCGCAACTTTCTCGGCAAGCGTCGAGCCTGGCTTTTCACCAGCGTCGCCCTGGCGGCTCTGGCGGCCGGCACCAGCATCGAGCGCCCCAGGTTGGCGCGCAGCCAAAGCCTGCGCTACTTCGTCTACGAGAAGACCCGGATCGCCAGCTTGTTCGTGCGCGTGTTGCCGGCCGCGAAGACGGCGCAAGGCACACTTCCGACGTCGACCGCGGCAGATGCAGATCTGCCGCCCCTTGCGGCCGGACCGCATCGGCCGGGTTCGGACATCGTCGTGATTACCATCGATGCTTTGCGCGCCGACCATCTCGGGTGTTACGGCTATGCACGCCCGACGACGCCGAACATCGATGCGCTCGCGGCCCGGGGCGTGCGTTTTGCCCACGCGTACACCCAGGCACCGCACACGTCGTTCTCGCTGGCGTCCGTGATGATCGGCAAGTACTACCCGACGCTGGCCCGACTGGCTGCCTCGGAGGGCCACGAGACCTTGGCCAAGATCATGCGCCGCTACGGTTGGAAGACGGCCGCGTTTTTTCCGCCGGCGGTGTTCTACATCGACGCGCACAAGATGAAGGCCTTCGAATCGAGCAACTTCGATTTCGAATACGTCAAGTACGAGTACCTCTCGGCCGAGGAGCGCATCGGGCAAATCCAGACGTTTCTCGAGGCCGAGCACCCGCAGAAGCTTTTCCTGTGGTTGCATCTGTTCGAGCCGCACGAGCCGTACGACCGGCACGCCGGCTTCGATTTCGGAGCGGGCGACGTCGACCGCTACGATAGCGAGATTGCCTATGCGGATTCCGTCGTCGGCAAAGTCGTGCGGCTTGTCGAACGCCAGCGGCCGGGCGCCATCATCGTCGTCGCGGCCGATCACGGCGAGGAGTTCGGCGAGCACGGTGGGCGCTACCACGGCACGACCCTGTTCGAAGAACAGGTGCACGTGCCGCTCATCGTGGTCGTACCCGGCCTTGTCCCACACGTCGTCTCCGGCCCTGTGCAGCTCATCGATATTCCGGAGACGCTCCTCGGGCTGCTGGACTTTCCCTCGCCAGCGCGCATGCGCGGCACGGATCTCGGCCCGTGGTTGGCCGATTCGCCAGCGCCTGAGAATCGCTTGCCGCCTGCGTTTGCCGAGCTGGAGGACAAGCGCATGGTCGTTCGTGGCCACGAAAAGCTGGTGTGCGACGTCAGCAAGGATTACTGCTCGTACTTCGACCTCGCTGCGGATCCGCGCGAGCAGCATGATCTCGCGGATCAGCGGCCCGAGCAACTCGGCCTTCTTCGCAAGGCGCTCGACCGCTGGCTTGGGGAGCAGGCCCGCTACGAGACGAAGCTGCCCGGCGCTGCCGGTGGTGACGAACTGGCGCGCGCCATCGAGCGTGGCCGCTTGGGCGACGTGAGCGTAGCGCCGACGCTCGCGGAACTGCTGACCGGAGCGTCTCCCGTCGAGGCTCGTCGCGAGGCCGCCAGCTTGCTCGTGACCGTGTTGCCCGCGAAGCAAGGCTTGCTGCCCGTGCTTCTGCGCGCGGCCCAAGGCAGTGACGACGAAGAGACGCGCGATTGGGCCGCGGTGGCCGCCACGCGCCTCGGCTCGACCGAGGCACGCGATCGGGTGCGCGCTGCCATCGCCAAAGGCCCGTCGACCTCCGAGCCTCTTCGCCTGCATGCGGCTCTCGTCCTGGCGGAGCGAGGCGATGGCGCCGGTCTGGAGGTGCTTTCGTCGTCTCTCGAAGGCTGCGACCGCGACGTTGCCCTGTGCAAGCGGGTCGTGGCCGCGCTCGGCTCGCTCAAGGATTCACGCGCCACCAAGGCGCTGGTGGACCACTTGGAGTTCGTGCAAACCCGGCGCGAAACCGTCGAGGCGCTTGCGGCCATCGGCGATCCCGGCAGCGTTCCATCTCTCGTGGAGCTACTCCAAGCCGACGCCTACGTGCCCGTGCGTGCCGCCGCAGCTACCGCCTTGGGGCACTTAGGTGGCGCCCGAGCCACACAGGCTTTGCGGTCGGCCTCGTCACGCGAGCACGAGAGCACGGTTCTAGCGGCGATTCGCGCCGCCCTAGCAGCCCACGGCCGACGATAGCTTTTCGCCGGCGACGGTTACCAGCGCTCGGCTAGATGGACCCCGGGAGCTTCGTCCTCTGAACCTTGCGAACCTTGCGAACCTTGCGAGTCTGTCGAGGCAGACGGAGCGTTCTTGGCGGTCGTGACAGCAAGGCGCTTCGGTGCCACCGCCGACGCAACCATGGCTCGTTTCGCCGACGGAGCGCCCAAGAGTGGGACTTTCTCGACCGTCGGAGTGGGCGTCGAGGGAAACGCTCGTGGCGCATTGGTGGACGGCCTTTCGGGCTTTACTGTCTCGGGAGGGGATGCGGCCTGGGTGCTCGGCGGGGGAGACGGGAGCACGATCGGCTGTGCGGGTGGGGCCGGAGGCGCCGCGACCACGATGGTGCGGGGCTCGCCTGGACGGCGGAAGAGCGCAATGACACTGACGCTGGCCAGGACGACGTTCAGCCCCAGCATCACCGCCGTCAGCTTGAAGT
>CAZTTW010000304.1:0-1650 GCA_964616265.1 uncultured Myxococcales bacterium
TGCAGGTCGCGCTGGTGCTTCACCTGCTCTGCGCGTTCGGCGTGGAGGAGATCGCCAGCGCCTTCCTTGTATCGCCCGCGGCCATGGAGAAGCGGATCTCGCGGGGCAAGAAGGTGCTGGCGGAGTCGGGGCAGCTCTTCGCGCTGACCCGCGCCGACTTCTTGCCGCGTCTGTCGGCTGTGCACCGAGCACTCTACTTACTTTTCAACGAGGGATACCACGGGGCGTCCGCGCTCGCGGTCGTGCGCGAGGATCTGTGTCGAGATGCCATGCGCCTGGTCTGGCTTTTGGTCGACCATGCGCCGTCGGCGACGCCGACGACGTTCGCGCTCGCCGCGCTCATGTGGCTGCTCGCCGCGCGCTTGCCGGCGCGTATCGATGAGGCGGGAAACCTCAAGGATCTCTTCGTGCAGGACAGATCCAAGTGGGACGAAGAGCTTCTCACGGAGGGGACGCGACTGTTTGAATCGAGCGCGTGCGGCGAGGTAGTCAGTGAGTACCATGTCGAGGCAGCGATCGCCGCTATGCACACCGCTGCGGGCGATGCTCGCGAGACGCCCTGGGCGGACATCGTCCGGCTCTACGACGCCTTGATGAAGATTCGTCCGTCCCCGGTGGTGGCATTGAACCGCGCCATGGCGATCGCGCAGGAGCAAGGTCCTGCGAAGGGTCTGGAGGCCGTGCGGGCCATCGGCGATGCCAAGCGCCTCGCGAGCTACCCGTTCTACTCGGCGGCGCTGGGCGAGCTGGAGCTCCGCTGCGGCCACGCGGAGATCGCCCGCCAGCACTTCCAGGACGCGCGCCGACTTGCGCGCAACGAGGCGGAAAGACGGTTCCTCGACCATCGCATCGAGGAATGTGCGCTAAGGACGCTTTCGTAAAGACGTCGGCCCCTCAGCCGCCTCACTGCGCTCTCCGACCTCTCCCCGCTGAGCGGTGCGAGGTGGGTTCCGAAATTCCACTCTTGAGCCTATCCCTGCGGCGCCTTCGAAGCGCTTCTTGTTGCTGGCCTTGAGCCAGGCGTCCTCGCCGCGGATGCGGCCTTCTTTGGCAAACGCGAAAAGGGCGTCGTCCAGCACAGACTCTGGCCGAACAGCCGCATCATCCTCACGTTCAAGACCCCCGACGGCCCGGGCTGATGTGCGGAGGCTCGGCCACCTTGCACTGACCATTGCGCTCGGTTGTGCGATCAATTCGGGATACGTTTCTACGTTGGCGGCATATCCTGGCCCGCGAAGGCCGGCGACGGAAGTGGCTCGCGTGCACGCTCCGGACATGGATATCGAGGAGGTCGACGGCTACCGAGGAGGGTGGGCGACCGATGGATTCGAGTCGTTCCAGGAACGCATGCGGTTGCCGTGCGACTCCTTGCTAGACGGGACCACCTACAGGTCGAATCCGTGACGGCGCTGCGGGTCTGTTTTGCCGCCGAAGCGGGGCACACCTACGCGGTCGAGCCCCGCATCATCCCAACTGTTAGAAAATGGCTCCCGCGTGTCGCGGACGAGACAGCGAATGCGTGGGTGCCATCGCAGCCGCTCGCAGCCGATGCGACCACTTGCACCTTGGAACCGGCAGCGCCGGTCTTCCGAATCGCCTGGCCTATTGGACAGGGAGGCCTTGTTGCCAAAGCGAAAGCGCAACGGCAGG
>CAZTTW010000304.1:1750-5961 GCA_964616265.1 uncultured Myxococcales bacterium
CCGTCGTCCGAGCCCGGCCAGCACTACCGTGACAAGTGGAAGCCCGGTGATCCAAGGGACGAGGGCGCGGTCCCATGGTTTGGCATTTTTGACGGCCGTGCGCCGCTCTCGCGCCAGCTCGGGCGACGCACGAAAAATGCCGAACGACACCGAGGCCACTGCGGCAGCAATCACGGCAACGAACAGCCAACCGTTCCGCCACGCGAACGTGCCCGCGGGCAAGGACTGGGGAGGCGGAGCGGCAACAAACGACGACAACAATCGAATCTGAAATTGCCGAGTCCCCGCAGCGGTAGGGACCACCGCGCCGAGGCTTCGAGGGCGGGCGGCCTACAACAAGCCTACAAGCTACCTAGCAGGAATCCACAAGACACGCCGGCAACGACGACTGCGGAATTTCCGGGCGAGACCGTGTAGAAAGCGGCCTCTTCGTCGAGAGGACTTCTTGCCTTGAGCTATTCCGTTCAATCTGCGTCTGCCTCCAAGGCTGCGCTCAGCGCCATCGCCTCGTCCACCTTGTTTGCTTGCATGGCCATGGTCGCGCGCCTGATTTCCTCCACCATCCCCGGACACCAAATCGCCCTGGTCCGCTTCGCAACCGGCGTCGTGGTGGTTGCCATCGCTAGCGTTGTTTTTCGGCTCGACTTGCGCCCACGGCGGTGGGGTTGGCTAGTCTCGCGCGGCGTGTTCGGCGGCGCAGCGGTGCTGCTCTACTTTCAGTGCATCGAGAAGGTCGGCGTTGGCATCGCAACCTTGCTCAATTACACCGCGCCCGTGTGGTCGCTCACCTTCGCGTGGCTGTTCCTGCGCGAAAGACCGCGCCGCCACGCTGGCGTTGCCCTCGCGCTGACTCTGGTGGGCGTCGCGCTCGTCGCCAGTGGACGCACCGGAGCCTGGCGCCTCGGAGTCTGGGAGATGGTCGGCGTGTTTTCCGCCGTACTTTCCGGCATGGCCATTACCTCGATCCGCGCCACCCGCAGGCCGGATCCCGACGGCCGCCCCATCGAAAACAGTTGGACTGTATTCGCGTCCTTCACCATTTTGGGTGCGCTCACCACTTTGCCGACGGTAATTCCGCCCTTCGGCGCCTGGATCGCGCCTACGCCGCAGGAATGGATCCTGCTCACGGTGTGCAGCCTGCTAAGCGTGGCGGCCCAGCTGCTCATGACCTCCGCCCTCGGCTGCCTGACCGCCGTCGGACTCGGCATCATCAATCAGAACACGGTGGTGCTCACGTTGGCGGGCGGGTGGCTGTTCTTTGACGAAGCTATCTCAACACGTAGCGGAGTCGGCGGCCTTCTCACGATCGCCGGCGTTCTGTGGTCGGTGGTCGCCGAGCGCGTAAGCGTACCTCGTCCGTGACTGGCGACTCGGAATGCTTCCTGGAGTTCACAGCCTGGGGCTACTCCCATGGCCCGACAGTAGTCGCCTCCAGGATCGACGCAGTAGAACTCCACGAAAAGGAAGGTACGCCCTGGCAGAGCCGCGGAATCCCCTTCGATAGTTTAGCGTTCGCATAATGCGTCCGCGATGTATTGGTTCACAAGTCGACGGATCTCGGCAGTAAGTCGCCGCGCAGCTCCGGGATCCTCGCGGGGAAGCACGTGCTCCCCCTTGATGACGTAGAGGAGTACCGTGGCCCGGTCCTGTGCCCGTTCCTTGCTGAGCCCTGGGTTGGCTTTGCGTAGGATACTGGAGATCTGCCGGCACAACCCCGCACGGTATGCGCGGCGAAACTCGGGCCCGTCGCTGCGCCCTTCGAGCACCGCCAAGGCACCTGCGAGCCGATCGTCCGTCCTGATGTGGGCCGCGTGCGCGAAAAGCGCCTCCGCTAGCATCGCAGCGTCGAGCGCCTCGGCCCGGCCGGCAAGGGCATCGAACTCGGCCGCCGATCGCTCGGCAAAGTGTCGGAGCAGGGTTTCGCCGAGAGCCTCCTTCGTCGGGAAGAAGCGGTAGAGCGAACCGATAGCAGTCGAGGCACGTACGGCGATCTCGGTCATGGTGGCATGGTCGTAGCCCCGTTCGCCAAAAACGGCGCTTGCAGCATCGAGCAGCGCTTCTACGCGCGCACGACCCCGTGCACGTGTGGGCGGAACCGCCCTTGACTTTTGCGAGGCCATCCTCAACTATCTCTTTCTATGCGAGGACATCCTCGCATTTATCCATCATGCCACGGGGGCCGTTTCCACCCAACCATGGATCTGATTGCTAGATGCCATTTCTCCTGCTGACCACCGCCGTGCTTGTCACCTTGCTCCAGGTGACCGGCCTGCCTGGGGCGTTCCTTCTTGGCGCGATGGGCGCGGCCATGGTCCTCGTCGGCCGAGGTGCAACAGTGCGCCTGCCCCGCTGGATCTTCACCCTCGCGCAGTCGGTCGTCGGGTGCCTCATCGCGCGCAGTCTCACGCCGGCCTTGTTCCACACCATCGGCCAACGCTTCTTCCTTTTCGTCGGGGCGACGCTCTCTGTGCTCCTTGTCGCGACCACGCTCGGAATGGTGCTCACCCGCCTGCGCATCTTGCCCGGCAGCACGGCGCTATGGGGCTCCTTTCCCGGCGCAGCGACGGTGATGGTGCTGCTTTCCGACTCCTTCGGCGCCGACATGCGCCTGGTCGCGCTTATGCAGTACCTGCGCGTCGTGGTGGTCGCGGTGACAGCGTCGATCGTGGGGAGGATCTGGGGCGTGGCCGGCGCTACGGTGCCGACTCCGGCCTGGCTTGCCCCGGTGGTCTGGCCGTCGTTTGCAATCCTGCTCGCGCTCATCCTCCTCGGCGGCCTCGTCGTCCCACAGCTGCGCGTTCCTGCCGGCCCCTTGCTCGTACCTATGGTGCTCACGACCCTGCTGCAGGACCTGGGCTATCTACAGGTCCAGCTACCCCGGCCGCTCCTCGCCGCGAGCTATCTGGTTCTCGGTTGGGCGATTGGCTTGCGCTTCACCCGAGATGTCTTTCGCCAGGCGGCCCACGCCGTGCCGCGCATAATCATCTCGATCGCGACGTTGGTGGGAGCCTGCGCCGCCATCGGATGGACCCTCACGCACATCGCTCACCTCGACGCGCTCACCGCCTACCTCGCCACCAGCCCTGGTGGCGCGGATGCGGTCGCGATCATCGCGGCCGGCACGTCCGCAGACGTGTCCCTCGTGATGGCGATCCAGGTTGGCCGCTTCCTTGCCGTCTTGCTGCTCGGCCCAATGCTTGCCAAAGCCGCCGCACGGCTCACCGCCGCCTCAAAGCGTGCAGGAGAACAAGTATGAGCCATCTACCAATCATGTTTGCGGCATGAGTACATCGCTCAGTCATTGACACCTGTCGACCCTGCGGAAAATTGGGGTTCAGAAACGGAGACAAGAATGCGTTGGTATCACTACGTGGAGTACTTTTTTGGCGGAGCCTTCCTGGCAAACACGCTCCCGCATCTTGGGAATGGAGTCTCGGGACACCCGTTCCAGAGCCCATTTGCATCGCCGTCGGGGGAAGGGCTGTCATCGTCGACGGTCAATGTCCTGTGGGGACTGCTCAACCTGGCCATCGGCTACCTGCTCGTATGTCGCGTTGGAAAATTCGATCTGCGGAAAACGAAGCACGTGCTTGTCCTCGGTGCCGGCGTTGTAGCCATCTCCATCATGGCTGCCCGTGGCTTTGGTCGGTTCCACGGCGGTCTATGAGCTGACCTGAGGTTCCAGCATAAGGAGGCCGCAGCGGGCACGCGGCGCTGACGTCGCTCGGTCTTGCCCAACAATTCGTTCCTGAACCGTAATTGCGCCGACAAGCCTGCGAAAGTTCAATGCGTCATCGCGGCAATGTCGAATTATTGGGCAAAGCCGCAAAGCCCAGGCGACCAAAAAGTTGCGAGACCGACACGGGCAACACCAATCGGTTTGCGGTATTCGCATCGGCATCTACTCCAAAGGAGATGTTCGATGACCTACAAGAAGAACGCCTCGTTGTTTGCCTTGTCCATCTTGACCGCGTGCGGAACCAACCAGCCCGGTTCCACCGACAACGCCGCCCCCGTCTCGGCGGCTTTCGCCGGCCACGTCGACCATAGCCAGGGTGACCATGACCAGGGGAAGCGAGATATTGATCACGTCCTCCTCATCAGCGTCGATGGCATGCACCAGAGTGACCTTGACTGGTATGTCGCCAACCACCCGCACTCGACGCTTGCCAAGTTGGTTCACTCCGGCACCGAGTACACCAACGCGGCGG
>CAZTTW010000305.1:0-5947 GCA_964616265.1 uncultured Myxococcales bacterium
CTCAGCATTCGAGCGACCTCGGGGCGCAGATCCATGTTGCCGACGTAGCCGTTTCCGTCGCCGAGAAAGTTGTTCATGAGCGCGGCCATGGGGTTGGTGGACCAAGGGTAGCGTTGGTATAGATTTGGGGCGCGGGATTTCTGTGCCAAGCCCGCCTGGAACGTCCTTCGTGGCCCGCGGACGTATTCTAGCCACCCGGTCGCATCCAGCAAAATGTCGTCTTTTGCGTGATCGCGTGCGTTGAATGCAGCGGCATCGTTGCCCCACGACGCGGAAAGGCCGTTGTCGTACCCCTGCACCTCGGCTGCGTCGGTCGCAACCCGGCTTCCGCGAACCCCGAGCAACGCTGTCCACGTCGCCCCAAAGGGCTGCTCCCACTCGGCAAAACCGTCCACCTTGCTCCTTCGCCCAAAGTCGACATTCCAAAACGCGTTTGGCCCCATCACGCCACCCACGGGTGGCCACCAATCGAACAGTGTGTAGTACTGCCCCTCGATCCCGAGGCGCAGCAGAGCCTCGTTTCCGACAGGAAGGCTTGCCCGCAACGACGCCTGCCGCTGCCGAGCCTTGGTGTCCATGGGCATTCCAGTGCCGTAGGAATAGCGATCCGGGCCCATGTCCATGCGGTGCTGGGTCTGCTGGTAGCCAACGCGAGACTCCAGATCGCCCCAGTCGAATTGTCCAATATAGCGCAGGTTCAGCAAGCGATTATCGTTCGAGGTCATGTCCATGCGCTGGTTCGGAAAGCCTTCGAAGTCGACCGTCTGTCGGCTGACTTCCGCGCGCAGAAGATGCGCTCCGCGCCGGACGGCGAGACCAAGCGACCTATTGACAGAACCGTGGTAGGCACTCGACCCGACTTCGGAAGCAGGCACAATGGCTCCGCCTTCCGTGCCCGCAGCAGCGGCCTTGAACGCGCCGCCGGCCCGGTAGTTGTCAGAACGCGATCCGGATTCGGCGTATTCGAGGTGCAACCAGTTGCCGGCGGCAGAGGCAGCCAGGTTGTATCCCAGGCCGAGACCGTTGCTGCGAAAAAACGATCCAGCGCCGACGTGAAGGAGGTACGGTGTTCCGTCGTGCGGAAATTCGGGCGGCGACGATTCCACCTGGATGGTGCCGCCAAGACTGTCACCGCCCACACTGACGGGCGCCACGCCGTCATAGACACGGACGCGGGCAATCCTGGACGGCGTCGCGTACGACAGCGGCGAGTTCATGTGGTTCGGACAGGCCGACTGCAAATCCACGCCATCCACCTGGATGCGCAGGCGGTCGTCAGCGAGACCGTGAATGGACGGCAGGCTGGAAATTCCGCCTGCCGTTGAAACGGCGACGCCGGAAACACCCTCGATCAATTGCGTCACGTCGCCGGTCCCGGCACGTCGGCGGGTCAAGTCCTCGGCATCGAGACGTGCCTCACCGGGCGGCGAATTTAACGCGTCCCCTGGGATTGCCTTGGCGGTGACCACCACCGGGGCAAGCACGACCGGCTCCTCACCGAGCGCCACCGCCGGCACAAGCAAGACCAACGCGCCAAAGGCGATCCGCGTATTCACTCGTTCGAACTCAACTAGGACCGCGGCGAACCGCGGTCCATGTCAACGCTGGCTCACCACCTGCGCCAAAGGATACCCACCCATGGTGCCCTTCCGTCCATAGCCATTGACGGTCGTCCCGGTCATGCAGGTGTTCATCATCATGCCACCTTCCGTGCAATCCGCGTAGGCCAGCTTGTCCAGTTGGGCTTGCGTGAGCGCAGCAGCAGGATCGGCAGTGCTCACGAAGATGAGCGCATAGGCGTTGTGGTTGTTGGGAGTTCCTTCGTTGAGGCCAAAGTACTGCGTGCCCCCCGGGGCAAAGCCACCGCCGGTAAAGGTGTCGGTGGTACTGAGCGCGAACGTAGCTACCAAGAGACCATCGACTCCGTCCAACGTCGCGGGCACCGAAGACAATTGGTAGGCAAGCGCGACGGTAGTCATGGGACTGCCGTAGACGCCGTTCACCTTGGTCATCGATTCTGTGAGCGAGCCCGTCAGATTGGTCACTGTTTTCGCGGCGCGATCGAAAGTGAATGTGCCGGTAAAGATGCTGTTGTTGGGTTGGGTCATGGGCTCGGTGAAGGTTTCCACGACGTCATAGAACGCGAGGGGACCCGTGGTAGTGGGCAGCGAACGTCCAGCGGCATTCGTGGCCACGACCGTGAACGTGTAGTCCGTTTTGGGCGCCAGGCCCGAAAGCGCAATGGGTGACGTTGCTCCCGAGGCCGCTATTGAACCCGGATTTGCGGTAACTGTATAGGACACGACGCTTTCGCCTGCAGCCGGCGGCGCGAAGGACACCGTGGCAGATCCTGCGGTCGCCCCGGGCGCGACACTTAGCTTGGTCGGCGCGCCTGGGATACCACCGACGGCCACATCCAAGGCTTGCGCATCGAACACAGCAACAGCCACATCCGAGGCATGCGTATCGACCGCAGAAACAGTCGCATCTACGGAACCGCCCCCATCCGGTTTTGCCGAGGCAGCGGCATCGGGCGTCGGGCTTCCAAGATCGTCGCCGCAACCGGCTGCCTCCACAATAAGCAACATCACTAATCTCGGCAGCCACGTTCTTCTCATAGATCTCCTTGCAAAACGGTCTTTGATTGGTTTGTTGTTTGGGAAAGAGGGTAGCCACTCATCGAGCCGACGGTGCCGTAGGCAGCTTCCGACGTACCGGTCATGCACGTCGCACCCATCATTCCGCCGGGCGCACAGTCCGCGTAGGCGAGCCACGCGATCTGCGCCGGCGTGGGCGATGCCGTGGGATTTCGTCGGTCGACGAAGATACGAGTGTAGGCGTTGCCCGGGTTGTCGCCCGGATAGCCGTAGTGCAAGGCCATTCCCGTGCCCGGCGACCAGCCGTCGATACCGCCGAACCTCGGCGCGGGGGACAACGTGTTGGTTGTGTTTAGCAGAAAGGTCGTGACCAGAACGGCATCCGCGCCATCGACCGCCGTCGGTAGCGACGAAAGCTGATTGTCGAGAGGGAGCCACGTCATGGTGTCCGCCGGGTACGGCGTATCACCGCCGGTCATGGATTCGCTCAATCGGCCACGCAATTCCGAGACCGTACCCGTGGTTCCGTCGAGCACGTACGAGCCGACGAAGACGCTGTTGTTGGGTTGCGTGTCCGGTTCATAGAACGTGGCGACCACATCGTAGCGCGTGCGCACGTGCACGAATACGGACGGCAGACCAGTGCCCACGAGGTTGGCCGCCACCACGCGGAACGAGTATCCAGCGCAGCCACCAGGACAAACGACGGTCACGCTGGGTGACGTGCCATCCGCCACGAGGCCTGCCGGCGATGAATCGACGGCGTAGCCGACGATGCGCGATCCGCCCGCGGCGGTTCCGCCCACGCGAACGACTACGGTATCGCGCGCGGCTCCGGCAAAGGCCGCGATCCCAGTCGGCGTGCCAGGCACCGTGGGGATGGATGCCTCGGCTACCGCGATGGTCGTTGCGGCACGCAGAGTGCCCGCGGCGCAGGACACCGCACAGGTTCCGAGCGTCAGGGCTTCCACCAGGCCGCTCTCCGCATCCACCACGCAGACAGAAGGCGAGTCGCTGGCGTAGAGGACGTCGGCTCCGGCACTGTGAACAGCCACCACGGTCCCGCGATCGAATACGGCAAGCGCTGGCACGCGGGTGAACGCCAGCGTTTCGGCTGTCAACGTGAAGTCAATGTCCAGGGTCACCCGAGGCGCTGGGGCGAAGCGATCATCGCCGGACTGGTCGGCGGCAATGGTACAGATGCCGGACGACAGTCCCGTCACCAAGCCGCCAGCATCCACCGTGCACACGCTCGGGGTCAGGCTACGGAAGCGCACAGCCAACCCCGAGCTAGCTGTAGCCGACACGACGATCGTCGATTGGCCCGCTGCCGGCGCAGCGACTGGCTCGAATGCTGTGGTCTGCGGTTCCGCCAGAACAGCGGCCTTCTCTCCCTCGCACGCTGCCAGCACAATGGCGGCAAGGAGCGCGCCCCAAAGGGGGCACGCCCACCTCACTCTTGGCGGCTCGACGACGACAGACATCTCTGCTTTCCTATCGCCCCGCCAAGCGCCGCACGCGCGGCATGTTGTCGCACCCGACGGAATAGCGACTTACCACCGGAACAAGGACGAACCATGCTCCGCCCTGCACACTGTTGCCCCCGTGGACATCACTGCGTCACAGCTGTTGAAATCGCAACAGAATCGCTCGGGCTCTCTGGGGATTCGATCACTTCCGTTGCGCCATCACTGGAACATGACTTGCATTTACCGAATTCTGGCCATGCCCGAGTCCTCACCAACCCACCTGTCGAAAGCCACCATTGCATCGGAAGCCCCTTCCCGAAGATCCGACGTCGATTCGCTGACTCAGTCTTGCTAAGGCGTGACCATGTCAAACGCACCGTCGGCTTTCCTTGAACGCCTGGGAGAGATTCTCAAAGAGGCATCCGCCAAAGAACTGATGCCCAGGTTTCGCAAGCTGGCCTCGGACGACATCGTCGCCAAGCCCTCCAAGGAGGATCCCACGGATCTGGTCACGGTTGCCGATCGGGCCGCCGAGGCGTTTCTGGCCGAGCGCCTGTGCGACCTGCTTCCGGGCTCGCTCGTCGTCGGTGAAGAGGCAGTGGCATCCGACCAGCGCCCGCTGCTTCAGTTAGACGGCAGCGCACCGGTTTGGACTATCGATCCTCTGGACGGTACGCGCTACTTCGCCGCGGGCGAGCCGCCGTTCGGCCCCATGGTTGCGCTGGTCGAGCGCGGCGAAATCCTCGCGGCGGCGATTCACCTTCCGCTGGCTGACGAGCTGTTTCTTGCTGAGCGAAACCTCGGGACCTATTTCAATGGCGCTCGGGTGGTCGCTCCGGGTGACGACACTCCATCGCCCCGGGGTGCGCTGTTTTCCAAATTCATGCCCCAAGATCTCTCCGAGCAACTAACCGCTCGTCAGGCCGCACACCGCCGCGAGGATGCTCCGCCTTGTGCGGCCCACGTCTATACGCGCCTGTCGCGGGGCCTTTCGGACTACGCCGTATACTACCGCCTTCTGCCCTGGGACCACGCCCCTGGCGCCTTGATTCTGCGGGAATCAGGTGGCGTGTCTCGGCATCCGACGGGCCATGATTACGGCGTCTCGGCACGCCGAGAGCCACTGCTCCTAGCCCGCTCGGAAAGTGTGTGGCGGCAAGTGTCTTCAGACTTGTTTGGCTAGACTACGAGTCAAATGCCAGCGTAATACCAACATGTTCGAGCACGATGGACGCTACGAGTGCAAACAACTCTGTGCCTCCGCCTCGGTCGTCTAGCCAACGGCCATCGACCAGATTCAAGTGCCAGGCCCGGTCGCGAAAAGCGACCCAAATCTGACGAAGGGGTGCCTGCGGCGAGACGATCAGTTTCAGCTCCGGGCGAACCGTCACCACCAGGCTCCCTTGCGAGTGGTCCGACTCCGCCAAGTCGGGATCGATGTCCTCAAAGGCGGCATCTATCCGGCGCATAGTTAGGTCGACGAGGTGTCGGTACTCAGGTTCATCCATCATGGCTTCGCTCTACAGCAAGTGGAGTGCCAGGCAGTGCATCAAGTCGAGGTTGGAGATCCCTCTGACAGGAATGCCCTGCAGGGAATGCCGAAGGTGTCGGCTACTGCAAGATTCGTTACCTTTCCCTGATGGATATTGATCGCGCTGACGAGGTCGGGGTTCTGCTTCGTCGCTTCCGCGAGACCGCGATTCGCGAGTTGCAGAACATACGGCAAGGTTGCATTGCACAGAGCATAGGTACTCGTCCGCCCGACGGCGCCGGGCATGTTCGCCACGGCATAGTGGACAACACCGTCGACCAGGTACGTTGGCTCCGAATGCGTTGTCGCGTGGGTGGTCTCGAAGCATCCGCCCTGATCCACCGCGACGT
>CAZTTW010000306.1:0-5944 GCA_964616265.1 uncultured Myxococcales bacterium
TGACGGAGCGCCAAAGACTCGCCACTCTGAAACGACGACGAGCGTATCGAAGGACCAGCCAGAGACCCGAGCGAGAACGTGGTGGCTGGAATGGCAGCGCAAACACCCGAAGGCGGCCAACCTGACGTGGGAGGATCTAGGAGAAGAAGACAAGGAGGAGGCTGCGAGCCGTGCGGAGGAGGCCCGCTGCAGCGCCGATCCCAAGTGCATGGAGGTTCCAAGAGGGGGGCATCGCCTCTTGCCAGGCGAGGGTGTGTGGGAGGAGGCAGAGAAAGCGGATGCTGAAAAGGCGGCCGAAGACGCGCGCTGTGCTGCTGACCCAAAGTGCGGAGCGGAACAAATCGCCAGAGTTCTGTGCGAGAACATATCTAAGCAAGCTGCCGTCAGGACTGAGATCAAGTGCCGCCACCAAGTCCTCGATGCAGGGCTATTGGCCACGCCAGCGCTCAGACGTCGTGCTCAAACGAACTCTGTGTGTCCCGAAGATCGAAGTGATTTCAGCGAATACGATTCTTTTGGCGAGCTGAACGCGTTGGTGGATGAATTCGAGACTGAGATCACCGAGCAAAAGGCCCGGTATAAGGAGATCGCGAGAAAGGCATTTAGCCCGAAGGTCTGTCGCCACCTGTGATGCTATCGGTGCCTTCTAGAAGTGGCGGGCGGCGCGAAAAGGTGAGATGACAGAACAGCGATTCGTGACGGTCCAGGAAGTGGCAAGGTGCACGCGGGATCGCCCGATGGTGTGGTCGAAGGAGGCAACACATGGCGCTCATAAAATGCCCTGATTGTGGTGGCCAGCTCAGCACCGAGGCGATCTCTTGCCCGCATTGCGGAAGGCCCAACCGCCCTTCGGCCGTCAACACAGGAAAGCCAGATCAAACGACATCTTTGTTCATCTCCGCGGACGATGGGCAACAGCAGCCGCCCCAAACAAATGAGCCGGCAGTTCCATCATCAAACTCCCTGCCCGTGTCATCATCTGAAAATCCTCAAAGCAAGCTGTGTCCAGCGTGCGGCAAGGCGGTCAACCTTGGGGCAACCCGCTGCGCACACTGCTTTCGAGTGATTTCTGTGGCTCCCGAAGCGCCTGCGGTCTTCCAAGAGCCCGTGACCTCCTCGCCCGAGTCTGGTAACTCGATAGTGCGGAAACCATGCAAGAAGTGCGAAAGGTGGATCCCCGTTGGCATAGGGACATGTCCACATTGCGGGCAAGTAAAGCCCATCGCGATCTCTAAGATCGTGACGGTGGGCGGTGGTTTCATCGCGACGGCCTTTGCTCTCGGCATTGTTGGGGGCGTCATCGCTGCCGTCACCAGGAGCGAGGATCCGTCTACCTTGGCGACCTCGAAGGAAACAACAGCCCGGCCATTACCTCCTTCCCCATCAGTTAATCCGGTCTCACCCACAGCCCAACCAGAGCCCGTAGATGATTTGCCCCGAATGCCTTCGGATGAGGCCGCATTTTGTCAAATAGTCGAGCAGGCAGCTCGCACCTACAAAGAGAACCAAGCGGGCGGGGCGAATGAGTTGAAGCTCTCCAAGCTGCGAACAAATCGTGCCGAGATCTTGAAACAGGCGCTCCCATCTAGAAATGTTCACTACTGGATAGGGCACGTGTCCGACCTCTCGACAACCGGCGACGGCAAGGCCGCGCTCGGAATTTTGCTGCCTTGCCAGATCGATGTCGTGGTCAAGACCTGTAACAACGAATTGTCCGATCTCGGGAGCAATACTCTGATTCCAACGTCATCGGGGCTCTACGGAATGTTGTCGAACTTTCACAAGGGCGGACCGATAAGATTCGACGGGAGATTTCTTCCCGACAATGTGAATGGCCTCAAAGAGATCAGCCTGACCGAGCAAGGGGGCATGGCCGAGCCGGAGTTTCTGATGAGATTCTCTTTTGCTGAAATGCCGTAGTATTTGACTGCCCGGCGGCTGGGGCCTCGTCCCACAGCGAGGGTTAGATATCCCGCCTTTCTGTAGGCCGCGGGGAAAGAAAGCTAGCCTGTTCGGCCCGTCCTTTGGCCATTCTCCGCGACTCGCGCGACAGTTAGCATGTAGGATCGTCGGTATGAAGAAGCGCGCGCGCGAAGCACTTTCGATCAGGGAAAAAGCCGAGATTCTAGCCGCGGCAGTCCATCTTGGGGTTGCGGCCGCCGCTCGAAACGCTGGCGTAAATCGTGCTTCGGTGTACCGATGGCGTGGAAGGGCGGCCCGCGATGGTGCGGACGCGCTGCCGCCAGCTTCACGAAAGGGAACGCCCCTACCTGCGAACCAGCTCGCGCCTGACATTCAGGCGGCCGTTATCGAAATTGCCAGGGAGCTTCCGCACCTTGGGCCCGATAGGGCCGCCAAAGAGCTGGCGCAGCGAGGGATCGCTGTTTCCGCTTCGGCGGTGCATTCGACGTGGGTTCGCCACGGGCTGCAGGCCCTGCCAGCTCGCGCCGCCGCAGCACGCAAGGGTATTGAAGGCCAACCAGCACCCACCACGAACGCCGAGCTACTGGCGGAGTTGTCCGCGCTTCGCGTCGCCGTGGCGACTCTCACGGAGCAACATGCTCACACCATGGCCGCCATGGACCGCCGAGACCGGGCAGGCCGTGCGGCCGCGCGCCCTAGACCCAGCTCTAAGCGCGAGTCCGGCAACGGAAGAAGCTTCTTCCGGGAACTCTTCGGTCCTGCCCTCCCCAGCAGGTACGGAGAACGACCTGAAACACCATCGGCCACACCTGATGCTCAGAGGGAAGAGCCACGGCCGTCTGGAGTTCTGTCCGCCCTCTTTGGCGTCGAGCTGATGGCGGAGGCTGGTCCCCAGGAATCCGACGCAGCCGTCTGCGAAGACGATACCGAGGCTGCCTCAGGATAGTGTCTCGATCTGTACGCACGTGTGGGTGAAGGATCGATTTGTACAAT
Organism: uncultured Myxococcales bacterium; assembly: GCA_964616265.1. Classification (GTDB taxonomy): domain Bacteria; phylum Myxococcota_A; class Polyangia; order Fen-1088; family Fen-1088; genus Fen-1118. The sequence goes on from CAZTTW010000306.1 coordinate 2,917, forward strand.
AACCGGTCGGTCTGTGAACACCTAGTGCTAAGTTGTGTTGATGTTGAATACCATATGATGTACATTGGTATTCATGAGAAAGAACCCCGCTGGCAATCCGAAGGTCGCGGTTGCGTATCTGCGCGTGTCGACGGATGAGCAGTCCCTAGGCCCAGAAGCGCAGCGATCCGCAGTGTACCGATGGGCGACCACCCACGGCGTGCAGATTGCGGCCGTTTGGGAGGATCACGGCTTGTCGGGTGGAAGCCCCATCGAGCGCCGTCCAGGTCTCCTAGGCGCTCTGGCCGCACTTCGTGAGCACGGCGCGGGCATCCTGGTAGCAGCGAAGAGGGATCGAATTGCGCGGGACACTGTGATCGCCGCAATGGTGGAACAGGCCGCGCAGCGAGCTGGGGCAGTTGTCAGCACTGCGGATGGTGCCAGCGACGGTGCCGGACCAGAAGGGGCGCTCATGCGCGGCATCGTGGACGTATTCAGCGCGTATGAGCGGGGTGTAATCAGGTCCAGAACAAAGGCCGCTCTCGGCGTGAAGATGGCGCGCGGTGAACGAGTGGGAACAATCCCCTATGGTCGACGTCTTGGCCCCGATGGAGTGCACATGGTGGACGACGATGGCGAGCAAGCCGTTCTGTCGGCCGTGCGGAGCATGCGGGCAGCGGGTCTGACACTCAGAGGCGTTGTAGCTGAGTGTCGACAGCGGGGATTCCTTTCTCGCACCGGTAGGCCCTTCGCTTTGACCCAGATTGCCCGGATGGTTGTCGCGTGACGAAGCGAGTTGCGAAGTTGATAGACTTGGCGGCCGTTAAGCGCGGCCGCAAGGCACTCGACGAAGCGGCCAGGCGTTGGCCGAATCTCAGAAAACCCGAACAGCAGGATCGTCTAGCGGCGTTCCTTGAAGAGAAGGAGTTCGCACATGGCCAAGCGAGGAAGCGCCAAAGAAGGCGAAAGGGAACAGATCGCGATCAGACTAGACCGGTCGACGATAAAACAGCTGGACACTCTGGCAGATAAGTTGTCACGGCCGGGCTTGGCGCTCTCGCGCGCCGACGCGTTGCGGATCGCTCTGGCGACCGGGATCGAATCGCTTGAACGAGAAGCAGCCAAGCGGTAGCCCCTCCTTAACTGTCCATCCAGCCAACGAGGCGAGGCAATGTCGCTTTTTTCCGCGGGCAAGCCTGTTTGACTCGCGCGACGGGGCGGTTGCCGGATTCGACATCGCTGGAGAAGGGCGAGCGCCGTGACTGCTATTCCCTCTTCGGCAGCGAACTGGACTTTCTGTACGCGCATACAGCCTGTCGGCACCTCTCTTCGCGAGCCGCCAAGATCGCTTCAGAAAACGGGAATCTATGTTCCTCGAACGCTTCGAGCAAGAAGGCCAGTTCGAGGTAAGTCAGCCCAACCGCTTTGGTGAGCACGCTCATGGCTTCGCCGGGTTTCTGTGGGTGGCTGACTCCGTAGTCGGCGTCGAGGCGCGTTTCAATGTGCGTACCGATCTTCGACGGCCTGCCGGCAATGTTTAGTTCCAGAGCGTCGATGAACCTTTGGTGGGCAATGAGGACATCAAGTGGTCCGCCTGGCAGCACCATGACCGGGGTTCGTGGCGTGCCTACTCCGAAGAACACGTCTTCAAGTTGCTGGTGCTCCGCTCTCGCCTTCTTCAGTATTTGGGCAAGCCTCCGCGTTCGCCTTCCTGCGCCTCTCAGGATCTCGCGCTTGAAGCCGGGGAGGCCGCCGCGCATGCTGGCCACCGTCAGCAAGCGAAAGATCTCTTCTGGCGGCCGCGGGCAGCGGCTGAGTTTTCCCTGAACGCAAGAAGACAGCACTTCCTGGTCCAATGGACCTTGTCGTCTACTGCTTCTCGCTGGCATCGCTTGGGCTCCGACCGTACTGGTTGGCATCATACGGCATCGACCGGGATGAATTCGTGAGAATACCCAAATCGATCAGGGGGCTATTCCTCACGGCACGCGTGAGGATCCCGGTCGTGCGCAGGCTGCTCGAAACGACATACACTGTCGGGGTCTTCGCTGACCATGTGGCTATGCCAATCGGAACTATGCCTCCAAGACCTGCGCTGCCGCCGGCCGTCACCGCGATCATGACGGTGGATGAGGCCGCCAAATTTCTGCGATTGAACAGGAAGACCTTGTACAACGCCATCCGACGGGGCGAACTGCCTGGCGTTCGTCGGCTCGGGCGGCGACTTCTCGTCTCGCGAGAGACGGTGCTACAGTGGCTCCGTGAAGGCCAAGGCTCCGTTTCGTGCTCAGGAAGGAAAAAGCCATGAGCGTGATACAGAGGGTGCGCCGCAACCCCAGGACCGGAAATGTGCGCAAGACCTGGATCGTCGACGTGGATTATGAACGTCCGGACGGCACTCGTGCTCCCCGGATACGTAAGGTGTCGCCAGTTCAGACGCGCAGGGGAGCGGCGCAGTACGAGCGGCTGGTTCGAGAGTCGCTACTTTCCGGCACCTACGGGAAGGAGGAAAAACAACCTGCACCAACCGTCAAGGAATTCGCGGTCGAGTTCCTCACCACGTACGCAGAGACGAACAACAAACCGTCCGAGGTTGAGACGAAGCGAATGATCATTGATCTCCATCTTGTGCCGGCACTTGGGGGACTTCGGCTCGATGGAGTGGGGGCGGCCGAGATCGAAGCGTACAAAGCTGGAAAGTTGAAGGTTGGACTCAAGCCAAAGACGGTGAACAATCATCTCATCGTCCTACGCCGGATGCTGTCCGTCGCTGAGGAGTGGGGAAAGATCGATCATGTGCCACGCGTGAAATGGCTCAAGGCCGCTCGCCCTGACTTCGACTTTCTGACTTTCGAGGATGCAGAGAAGTTACTGACGGCGGGCGAAGGGGAGTGGCGGATCATGGTGGCGGTTGCCCTAAAGGCAGGGCTCAGGCAAGGGGAGCTTCTGGCACTTCGGTGGAGGGATGTGGACTTCGCCACGGGCAGGATCGTTGTTGGGGTTGACCCGATTTGGTGGACGGTTTCGCTACGCTGCTTTCTTCACTGAG
>CAZTTW010000307.1:0-1814 GCA_964616265.1 uncultured Myxococcales bacterium
TCGATAGCACCCGAGACGCCTGGTCGTGGCTTGCGCGTCGCTGGTATTGCCGCGGCCGCGGTCGGCGTGGCGGGACTTGCTGCTGGCGTGGTCTTCAACCTGAAAGCGAACAGCTTGGCGAGCGATCTGGAATCGGCGAACGGCTCGTCGACGACGCTCTACTCGCGCAGCAAGGAATCGTCGCGGTCGAGCTACGCGACGCTGACCTGGGTCGCCTACGGCGCCGGCGCTGCGTGCATGGCCGGCGGTGCCGTCCTGTATTTCTTCGGGCGCAGCCCAGGGCCGAGCACGCAGGTTGCTCTCGCGCCCGCGGTGGGCGTGGGCGAAGTCGGCGCCGTCTTGCAAGGAGCCTTCTAGTGTCGGCGCAAAGGAGTTTTGGCGTTGTTGCCGCGCTGCTGGTTTTCGCCGGCGGTTGTCTCAAACAGCCGAAAATCGACGCCGGTAGCTTGAAATGCAAGACCTACGAGAACTGTCCGTCGGGCTATCAGTGCTTCGGCGCGACGCCGACGGTGCTTGGCGTGTGCGCCCGGTCGGCGCCGGACGCAGCCGTGACGGATGCGCTGGTAGGCGAGCTGGGCAGCGCGATCGACGGAACGTTTGCGGATGGTGCTCAGGGCGAAGTCGGCGGCGCCGTTGATGGTGTGACGGGCGTGACGGGTGCGGAGCTCGGGATGGATTCGACCGTGGACGACGCTACGGTGTCAGTCGCAGATGATGCCGGCGAAGACGGCGCTCGCTTGGTCGACGATGCCGCCAAAGACGCGGGCAGCGACGTGCCGATCACCGGCAACGGTGGCGCAAGCGGTGGTGGTGGAATCGTTGGCGGCGGTGGAATTGTCGGCAGCGGGGGAACGAGTACGGTCAGCGCGAGCGGCGGCGCAGGTGGCACGGGCACGGCGGCGAGCAGTGGCGGGAGCGGTGGCGTAGCGCCATCAGGTGGCACGGTGGGTTCCGGCGGTACGGTCAGCAGCGGCGGCACAGTGGGTTCCGGCGGCGCCACGAGCACGGGCGGAACGACCCCGATCGTCGATTGTGGGCCGCTGACCAAGCCCGACAATGGTTCGGTGACGTATTCGGCGACCACCGCCGGATCGACGGCGGAATACGCTTGTACCCAGGGCTTTGGCCCGTCCGGCTCTTCGACCCGGTACTGTCTCACGACCGGGAGCTGGAGCGGCGTTGCCCCGAGCTGCGTCCCGGCGAACTGTCCCGGCCTGCCGAGCCCACCGAACGGCTTGGTAAGTGCGCCAACGCTGACGTACAGCTCGATCGCAACGTACACCTGCTCGTCAGGGTACGACATGGTTGGCGCAGACAAGCGCACGTGTCAAGCGGACGGCAGCTGGAGCGGAAGCGCGCCCACCTGTCCGCCCGTTGATTGTGGAGCGCTCACCGATCCGGTTAACGGAAAAGTCAACGTGACGGCGACGACCTACAATTCGAGCGCGACCTATTCGTGCACCAGTGGCTACAGTTTGTCCGACACGACCCCGCGCACCTGCCAAGCGAGCAAACAGTGGAGTGGAACCGCACCCACGTGTCCGCCCGTTGATTGTGGCTCGCTTACCCCGCCGACCAATGGGAAAGTGAATGTGACGACGACGACCTACAATTCCAGCGCGACCTATTCGTGCGACAACGGCTACAATCTGTCCGACACCACGCCGCGCACCTGCCAAGCGAGCAAACAGTGGAGCGGAACCGCGCCCACGTGTGCTCTTGCCGCCTCTTACGGTGACGTCTGCTCCACTGCGACGGATTGCCCGTCGGATGCCACCTGCTGCAACGGTTCCGTCGAAAGCTGCGACGCGACC
>CAZTTW010000307.1:1914-4260 GCA_964616265.1 uncultured Myxococcales bacterium
CTTTCAGGCGGCTTGGTGAGCGACACTCTGACCAAGCTTGTATGGCAGCAGCAGGCCAGCACCGCGACGATGACCTGGGCCGTGGCCAAGACCTACTGTCCTTCGGGTTTTCGCCTGCCCACGGTCAAGGAGCTGGTGTCAATCGTGGACCTGACGGTCGCGTCCCCAGGCCCGACGATCGACCAGACCGCGTTTCCAGGCACGCCAGCGGAGGGCTTCTGGACGTCCTCGCCGTCTGTTGGCTCGTCCGGCGATGCCTGGTACGTCAACTTCGGCAACGGCAGGCAGATCTTTACCGTCGTGGGCAGCTACCCCAGGGTGCGCTGCGTCCGCTGAGACGGGAAGCGATCGTCCGTCTATCCTTGCCAGGGGGCCAAGGTCCGCGTCGCCGGGTCCGGCTCTTGCTCTCCTGCACCGGCGATGGCGGCGATTGATTCTCGTCTGACACGAGCTTGCAAATCCAAGAGCGGATACTCGACGCGTAGGTCGGGGAAACGAGCAAAATCCCGATCGTTCGTGATCAAGGTGGCTCCGTGTTCGATAGCCAGCGCGGCGAGGTGCGCGTCGGAAACCAAGGGGCCTATGGCTTGTCCAGCGGTCAAAAGCCGGGCCAGAATTTCCCAGTGGCGCTCGGTGGGAAGGACGAGCGTGGCGATTGGGACGGCAAGCAAACTGTCGATGATGGCGCGGGCCTGCGCGATCTGAAGAGGCCGGCTCAGTGCCCGCGGATTCGTCGTGATTCGAAGAAACGCGAGAAGCGTGGGCCAGCAGAATGCGACGGGTGCGGGGCCAGCCAGGGCTTCCTCCAGCCAGCTCCGAGCCCGTTCGTGCTCTACTGATCCCTTGTTGTACGCGTAGAGCAGGATGTTAGCGTCGAGGAGCTTCACCGGTGTTCCGGTCCCTCAATCTCGTCGAGAAGACTGCTGATTTTGTCGATGTTGACGCCAGCGCGCAGCCCCAAGTCCAACGGATGCACACGGAAGGGCGTGGTCGGTCGCGCGGGCTTTTTTAGGCTGACGACGCCGGTGGGGCAACCACCAGACCTTCATTGGCTGCGCGCGACGGTTTAAATCAATTACGGCCACCCACCCAATTGCGAAGCGTGCAATCGCCACGATCCGCTAGACTCCATCCATGCCCAGGACGTCACAAGATGCAACCGCGGTGGCCGAGCGCATGCGTCTCACCTTCGATCTGTACGCGACAGGCGAGGTCCTGATGCGCCAACGCATCTGCCGCGAGAATCCCAATCTGTCGCCCGCCGAGATCGAGGCGCGCCTTGCCGCCTGGCTACAAACCCGCCCCGGCGCCGAGCACGGTGACGCCGACGGTCGGCCTGGAAGCTGGCCGCGAACGCGGAAAGCATGACCAGGGTCGAGAGAGTCCTGGGCGATGTGGCGGCGGCGCTTGATGCCGGTAAGCGGCGTTACGCACTGATCGGAGGCCTCGCAGTTTCCGCACGCACCGAACCCCGGTTCACCCGGGACGTGGATTGGGCGGTGGCTGTGCAGGACGATGCTGAGGCCGAATCTGTAGTGCACGGCCTCGTCGGTGGCGGTTACGCGATCTTGATGACCGTGGAACAAGATGAGACCCATCGTCTAGCGACAGTCCGCCTCTTGCCGCCGGGCGAGCCATCAACCGGAGTCGTTGCGGATCTTCTCTTTGCCTCATCGGGAATTGAGCCAGAATTAGTCGATGCGGCCGACGCCATAGAGATTCTGCCTGGCCTTGTTCTGCCGGTTGCGAAGGTTGGCCATCTGATCGCCCTCAAGGTTCTTTCGACTGTCCCGCACCGTCCGCAGGATACGGCAGATCTGCGCGCACTCGTTGGGGTCGCGAGCGCGGCTGATGTTGAGCTTGCCAAGCAAGCCCTCGCTCTAATCGAAGCGCGCGGCTTTTCGCGCGGCAAGAGACTGATGGATGAGTTCGAGCGGCTCGTCATCAAAGGCGCGTGAATTGGCTTGCGGGCACAATGGCCGAGCGGAGCCGAAGGCGGAGCTCGCATTCCCGCAAACGCGAGCTGGATGAAACGCGTGCGCGGCAGCTTGGCGGCTGAGGGATCAAGGTCCAGATCGCCAGGCCCAGCTCTTGCTATCCTGCACGGGCGATGGCAGCCATTGATTCTCTTCTGACGCTCATCGATGCGCAGCAGGCGAGCGGCATCGTGCTGCGGGCGCGCGAGACGCCCGTGCTGATCGGGGGCAAGGGGCGAGGGTTGACGATGCCGCCGCTCGACCTTCTAACGATTGAGACTTTTGTCGAGGAAGTGCTGACGGCTGCGGAGCGCGAGACGCTGCTGGCATCGGGCGGTTGCGATACGACCTACCGCTCCGAGCGACAGGG
>CAZTTW010000307.1:4360-5942 GCA_964616265.1 uncultured Myxococcales bacterium
GGCGTGATCGCCCGCGCTACCGGCCGCGACGTTTCCGACCTGGTGATTTCCGCCGGGCAGCCGCTTTGGATTCGCTCGACCGATGGCTTTGCGGCGGCATCAGCGGCGCCCATTGGCGAGGCCGAGCTGGGCGCCTTCGTCGAGGGGATCTTGCACGACGAACATCGGCAGACTCTCGAACGCACGGGCAGCGTGGATTTGCCGTGGGTCGCGCCCGACGTGGACGATGGGCCGCAGCGTTTTCGCGCGAACGTCTTCAAGCAGGCGCACGGGTTGGCTATCGCTTTGCGACCCATCAATCGCCACGCGCCGTCGTTTGCCGAGCTGAATCTGCCCGAGAATCTGGCGACGCTCGCGGGCTCGGGCGGCGGCATGGTGCTGGTCGTCGGGTCGGCCGGGGCGGGCAAGTCCAGCACGCTGGCGGCGATGCTGGAAACCGTGAACCGCACGCGCGCTCGTCACGTCATCACGCTCGAAGATCCCATCGAGTTCGTGTACCAGCCGCGCCGCTGCCTGATCCATCAGCGCGAAGTGGGCACCCACGTCGAAAGCTTCTCGGCGGGTCTGCGAGCCGCGCTGCGCGAATGCCCGGACACGATCCTGGTCGGAGAAATGCGCGACCGCGAGACCGTGGCGCTGGCTCTGACCGCCGCTGAAACCGGGCATCTGGTGCTGTCAACACTTCACAGCGGCAGCGCGCCCATGGCCATCGATCGCATCGTCGACATTTTTCCGGAGCATCAGCAGGGACAGATCCGCCAGCAGGTCGCCGGTTCGCTGCGCGCGGTGCTGACCCAGCAGCTTCTGCCGGGCGCGCGGCCGGGCGTGCGCTATCCCGCGATCGAGCTTCTCACGGTCAATTACGCGGTCGCCGCGCTCATTCGCGAGGGCAAGACGCATCAGCTGGCCAGCCAAATTCAAACCGGTCGCGAAGACGGCATGGTGGCGTTCGAGGCCTCCCTGTTCGAGCTTTTGCGCACGGGGCGCATCACGCGCGAGGTAGCGCTGGACGCGGCTCGCGATCCGCTCGAGCTGCAACGGCGCATGCGTGAGGCGCACCTTTCGTGAGCGCATCGCCGCTGACGGTGTGGTGCAACCTGTGCCTGACCGAGTCCGCCTTGGCGACGCTCGAGTCGGGGCTGGGGCGCCATCGCTTGCTGCCCTCCAGCTTAGCGACGACGACGTTGCAGCCGATCGGCCGACCCGATCCGAGCCTGGAAGAAGCCGACATCGCATTCGGCCAGCCCGAGGCAGAGCAGTGCGTGTCGTCCGAGCGGCTCCAGTGGATTCATCTGGCCAGCGCCAGCTACGCGACCTTTGCCGGCGACGATGTCCGGCGCGCGCTCGTGCATCGCAGAATTCCGCTCACCAGCAGCTCGGCGGTCTACGACGAGCCCTGCGCGCAGCACGCGCTCGCCTTCCTATTGGCCGAGGCGCGGCAGTTGCCGTCGTCGCTGCGCGATCAAGTGACGACGCACGCTTGGAATACCGTGCCCACGCGTGCCGCTGCGTTCTTGCTGAAAGGTCAGACGGTTCTGCTGGTCGGCTACGGCGCGATTGCCAAGCGCTTGGCCGAGCTGCT
>CAZTTW010000308.1:0-5941 GCA_964616265.1 uncultured Myxococcales bacterium
ACCTTCGCCTTGACAATTAGCTGCGTTATAATCACTCTCACCCGCTGGCTCACGATGAGCGAACAAGGAAGCTAGGAAACCATGGCCGTCACTATCAGACTCACCCGTTGCGGAGGCAAGAAGTCTCCCCACTACCGCGTTGTCGCTGCTGATGAACGAAGTCCGCGCGACGGCCGTCTCATCGAGCAAATCGGTACCTACGATCCACGGCAAGATCCTCCTGCCGTAAAGCTCGACATGGCGAAACTGGAACACTGGCTCTCCTGCGGCGCCGTTCCCAGCGAGACCGTCGGCCAGCTAATCAAGAAGGCGCGGCTTACGGCCGAAGCCGCTCCAGCTAAGGCGTGAATACGTGACTGAGGGCGATCCGTCCCCCTCCGCTGTTGCTTCGGACAAGGAGCCTGCCTTGCGCGAGCTCGTGCTTTATCTTGCGCGCGCCTTGGTCGAGCACCCGGACGAAGTCGTGGTTGAGGAAGTCGACGAACCGGATGCAACGGTATTCGAGCTCAAAGTCGCGGAGTCGGATCTCGGTCGCGTGATCGGCAGACAGGGCCGCACGGCAAAAGCCCTGCGCACCGTCTTGTCCGCTGCGTCCGCCAAGGTCAAGCGGCGGGCGATTCTCGAGATTCTCGAAGACTAGACGGCCTCCGCTCGGGTGCGTGCATGCTCTCGGAGTGGTTGCCCTTCGGTGTCTTGGGGCGTCCGCACGGCATTGGCGGCGAGATCGCGTTTGAGCCTTACAATCGGGCCGTAGGTCGGGTGTTGCCGACCCCGCTTGAGGTCCGTCTGGTTCGCGGAGAAAGCGTGCGCGTCGCGAGCGTGTCGGCTTGGCGTCCTGTCCACGCCGGCCTCTTACTTCGCTTTGCGGGTGTCGATACTCGGGACGCCGTGGCGGAACTTGGCGGGCACGTGCTGCAGGTGCCGCGCGAGATCCTTTCACCCCTGGCAAGCGGCGAATTCTACATCGAGGACATCATCGGCTGCGACGCCGTGAAGAAGGACGGCGCGCGCATCGGCCGCGTGGCCGGAACATTCTGGAACGGCGCTCAAGATGTGCTCACGATCGTCGGGGACGACGGGGCCGAGCACCTGGTGCCCGCGGTCGCGTCCTGTATTCACAGTTTCGACCCGCAGGCTCGCCGGCTGGTGGTCGAGTACCATGATTAGGCCGACTAAGCCGAGCGCCATTCAGCCAGTCGAGCCGGCGCTCGATATCGAGCTCATCTCGCTCTTTCCCGAGATGTTCGATTCGTTTCTGCGTACGAGCTTGGTTGGCAAGGCCATCGAAAATCGCATCGTGCGTGTCGCGTGCACCAACCCGCGCGATTTTGCGCCCGGCCGACATCGCCAAGTCGACGATTCGCCCTACGGCGGCGGTCCGGGCATGATCCTGCGCCCCGGTCCGGTGGCGGACGCCATCGAAGCTGCCGAGAAGGAACGTGGGCGCGCCCACCGGGTGTTGCTCTCGCCCGCCGGTCGACTCTTCGATCAGGCGCTAGCGAAGGAGCTCGTCGGCCGCAAGCGCCTCATGTTGATTTGCGGGCGCTACGAAGGCATCGACGAGCGCATCGCCGAGCTTTTCGCAGACGACGTCCTTAGCATCGGCGACTACGTGCTGGCAGGTGGCGAAGTGGCGGCCACGGTCATCGTCGAGGCGGTGGCACGCCTGATTCCGGGCGTTTTGGGCTGCGCGGAATCGACGGAAGACGAATCGTTCACGGCCGGGCGGCTGGAATACCCGCAGTGGACGCGGCCGCCGGTTTTTCGAGAACGGTCCGTTCCCGAGGTTCTTCTCTCTGGCAATCACGCCCAAGTCGCCGTTTGGCGACGGCTGGAATCGCTGCGACGGACGCAAGCTCGGCGCCCGGATCTGCTTGTGCGTCATCCGCCTAGCGAGGACGAACAGGCGCTACTTTCTGGGACTTCCCGCAAGCGGCGCAAGAAATCCTTGCCGCAAACGTAAGCGATCTGTCCGGTGGATATTGACTATCTCTCCCCTTCCGCGTAGTAAATACGCCCCCTACCGAAGAGCGGAACCATGAGCACGCACCCTTTGATCCGAGAAATCGAAAATTCGTTCCGCCGGGATAACATCCCGGATTTCCGTCCTGGCGACAGCGTCAAGGTGCACACGCTCATCAAGGAAGGCGACAAAGAGCGCGTCCAGATCTTCGAGGGCGTGGTCATCGATCGGCGCAACAGCTCGTCGCTGGCTTCGTTCACCGTGCGCAAGATTTCGTACGGCGTGGGTGTCGAGCGTGTGTTTCCGTTGCATTCGAGCCGCATCGAGAAGATCGAGGTGGTTCAGCACGGCCGCGTTCGTCGCGCGCGACTCAACTACCTGCGCAAGCTGCAAGGCAAGGCGGCTCGTATCAAGGGCGAGCGCGGTCCGTCGGTCGACTCGGGCGTCGCCACTGCTCCCGCGGCCGAAGCGCCTGTCGCGCCCGCGACGACCTAGAACGCGCTCAGCAGGGCCGAGCCTTTGCTCGGCGAAGGCAGCTGGAGCAGGGCTACGTACCCTCAGCCGGAGCTGGTCTGAAATGCATCCTCGATGTGGATGAGCTCGGGCGCGGTCTCGTCGGGCGAGAACGTCACTGCTACGACGTCGAAGCGAAACGCCGCAGCGGCAGGCTGCTCTTCATTGATGAACATGCGAGCAGCACGGAGAACCCGGGCGCGCTTGCGTCCATCGATCGTTTCGAGCGCGTGGCCGCGCTCGATCCCGGTTCTCGATCGTACTTCGACGAAGACACAAAGGCCCGCCTTGTCGACGACGAGGTCGATCTCGCCCTCCGGCCGGCGCCAGTTGCGCACGACAATCTCGTAGCCAAGCTTTTCGAGATGGTCAGCGGCGAGCTGCTCCGCTCGCTGGCCAAGCGCTGTCCGCCTGCTGAGCGTGCGACCAGCCATGAGCGAGCCCAGCGAGGCTTGTTGCGAGAATCGCTACGGCTGCGAAGGATCGTTGCAGCTGGCGGCGTTGCCACCCGTGCAAGCAATCGGGGTCTGTGCGCCGTTCGCACCTAGGAAGTCGCTGCATAGGCAGAGCTTTTGGCAGCAAATCTTGCCTTTGACGAAGGCGATTCCGCAAACGAACCCGGAATTGCAGCGTCGGTCGAGGGTGTTGTTCGGATCCTTCGTGCGCCCCTGGGCGTCGCTGCAGTCGCTGTCTTGCGAGCAACTCGCCGAACAGTAGGCGGTCGTCGTGGGCGACGGCATCTTGGTTCCTGTGGGATCCACCACGGGCTTGAGACAAATGCGACTCGGACACTCGAGAGCCTCGGCGTTGAAGACCGCCTGGGATGCTCCAGCATCGGTGAGAACGTCGCAGGGCCTGCCGATCGCTTTGTCTTCACAGCCTGTGTTGGCGAACAGGGATACGGCTGACAGAACAAGCATACCGAGCAGCGAAAGTCGCATCGTGACTGGTCGCACCTTGTAGGTTTTGGCACACAGATACTGGCTCATCAAAGGACTCCTTCCGTCCGGTTGGGCCGCGAACGAGATCAAGCACGGCTAGGCGCCAAGGACGGCCATCTTAGCGAGGCACAGCACCATGTCAACAGGGAAACGCTCGCTCGAAGGTGATGGTTTTGTTTCGGGGATACGCTAAGTTACGGCACGCATGTCGGGACGAATCTCGCTTGACACGACAGATCGGGCTGCCTAGGATGACTCGATTTTTATAGCCTATCAGCGACGATCAGGCGCTGTCCGCCGGTGTCAGCCGGCTGGCTTCGTTTGCGGAGTCGATCGATTTTTGTGTGTTGAGGTAGGCGAAACGATTCCGAATCTTGCAGACCACTTCATCATTTGCCCGTCCCGGATTTACGGACGGGCGCCATCTTCGTGAGGTCCATTCATGAGCCGTAAAAAGGGTTGCGCTCTGTTCCTCGTGTTCGCACTCGCCATGGCCGTTGCTCCAGAGGCCATGGCCAAGAAGAAGAAGGGTGCGCCAGGCGAGCCGTCGTCCGGATCTCACAAGTCGCGCAGTGGCGAAGCGGCTCTGACCGGCGGTGGCGGATCCGAAGCCGTCGAGCGCGGCGACAAGTTCTACGGCACGAACAACTACTACATGGCCTCGATCGAGTACAACAAGGCCATCGAGGATCAGGGCAGCGACGAGCTGAGTCGCCAGGCGGCTGAGTTCAAGATGGGCAAGACGCTCTACAAGCTGCACTTCTATTCGGCTTCGATCAGTTACTTCGATCGCATCGTTCAGAAGGGGCCGTCGCACCCGCACTACAATGAAACTCTGCAGTGGCTCGCGGCGCTCACGCGCGACGTGCCCGACTCTGCAGGCGTGCTGGAGAAGATCGGTAAGTACGACCGGACCGAGCTCGAGAACCCGCAGCTTTCGGCCGTGCGTGACGAGCTCTATTTTCTTCTCGGCAAGTTCAACTACCAGAAGAACAACTTCAAAGGCGCGGTCGAGCTCTTCGGCCAGGTAAACCCGAAGAGCCCGTTCTACGTCCAGGCCAAGCTTTTCGAAGGCGCAACCCACGTTCGTGAATACAACGCCAAGCCCGCCGTCGAGTCCTTCAAAGAGGTTTTGCGCGTGGCCGAGGAAAGCTCGGATCCCAAGGTTCGTCCGTTTCAGGACCTGGCGAATCTTTCGCTCGCCCGCGTGTTCTACTCGACCGGACAGTTCGTTCTTGCGACCAAGTACTTCGACCGCGTGTCGCCTGACTCGTACGACTGGCCGAACAGTCTGTTCGAATCGTCGTGGGCGAACTTCATGCTCAAGCAGGCCGGCTATTCGAAGGCCCTTGGCAACATCCACACCCTGCGCGCGCCGTTCTTCGAGTACTTCATCAAGCCCGAGTCGGCCGCCGAAGCGCTGACCGTCAAGGCGACGATCTATTTTTACAACTGCCTCTTCGATCGCGCGAGCGACGCGATGAACGAGTTCGACGAGACGGTTCCCGAGATTCGCAAGGGCCTCGAAGAGATGCTCAAGAAGTACAAGGACAACTCCGACTTCTTCGACGCCGCGGTCAAGGTTCGTATGGGGCGTTCGGGTATGAAGCCGATCGTCGAGCGCGCCGCCCGTGCCGTGCTGACGGATCGAAGCATCGCCAAGCGTTTCGAGTATGTGCGCGAGCTCGACAAGGAGCTGGCGGCGCACGACAAGGCCGATGTCGCTTGGAAGTCGACTGCGGTTGCCAACAATATCTTTTCCGACCTCGGCGTGAACCGTGCCCTCATGGTGAATGAGGCCGGCGAGATGGCGCGCAAGCGTGTCGCGCGTCTGGTCGATGAATTTGCGGCGCTTACGGTCCGCGTGACCAAGATCAAGTACGAGATCCTCGACGGCGAAAAGCGCCAAGAGGAAGAGGATCTAAGGAACGAAAGTACCAAGGACCGCAACCGCAGAGCGCGGGACATCGTCACGATCAATGTCGATGACGAGCACCAATTCTGGCCGTTCACCGGTGAGTATTGGCGTGACGAGCTCGGTTACTACCGCTACAAGCTGGCCAACAAGTGCGGCCAGAGCGGATCGCCTGAAAATGCTCCGGTTCCCACCGAGCCTGAAAGCGGCGGCGACAACGGGGGCGAAGGCGCTTCGCCAGCGGCTCCGGCGAACCCGCCGGCCGGCGGCGAGGCTCAACCTGAATAGGCTTGGCACTTCCACAGACGGACAAGGAACAACCATGACGCGTAATCGACTGTTCGTTCGCTATGTCTCGCTTGCCGCTTTTTGTGCGGCGGGTGCCTTCGGCGCCCAGGCGGCCCGTGCTGAGGCCAAATTCAAGAAGAAAGAGATCGAGGTCACGAGCGGGCAGCAGACCGAGCTAACCAAGCCCAAAGAACCCGCCAAAGAGAAGAAGGAGCAGACGGGACCGACTCTTACCGTCGACGCTTTCGTCGGTCAGCAGCGCGACAAGATCAACAAGATCACCGACAAGCAGATCAAGTACATGCTCGACTTGATCCGGAA